>CALLPZ010000452.1 GCA_938015405.1 uncultured Pseudanabaenaceae cyanobacterium | reverse complement strand
TGTCTCGACTTCAGCCCAGATGGCCAATACGTTGCCCTGGGAGATTCCTTGGGCAAGATGCAGCTCTGGAATTTGCATACGGGGCAGCTCCAAGCCAGTTACGCTGCGGTGGACGGGCGGATTCATTGTTTGGCCTTTAGTCCCAATGGCCAATATCTGGCCAGTGGCAGTGATCAGGGCAATCTTGATCTGTGGGAGTTGTCTAGTGGCCAACGGCTGGCAAGACTTCCAGGGCATAGTCGATTTGTGTGGTCCCTGGCTTGGGGACCATCGGGGCGTTGGCTTGTCACGGGAGGGGGCGATCGCTACTTACGGCTTTGGTCTCTTGAGTCGTTACTCCCCCCAGATCGAACTGGGCTGGCTAGTCTCGCCAAGGATGACTACATCGGCCAGCGCTATCCTGAGCCCCGTTTGGACCCTGGCCTTGCTCAGGAGCAGAGTGGGAGGGAAAGCGCTGTCGAGAGCTGTCTGTTGCGGGTGATTCACATTCCCAGTAGTTGGATTCATGCAGTGGCAATTAGCCCCCAGGGAGATCTGATTGTCAGTGCTAGTAGTGATGGGGCCTTGCGACTGTGGGATGTGTCTTCAGGACAGTATTTGGGGGTGATGTTGGGCCATGAAAGCTGGGCCTGTGCAGTGACCTTTAGCCCAGATGGTCGAATCATTGCCAGCGCGAGCCATGATGGCACGGTGCGCCTCTGGGATAGCGATAGTGGCGACTCACTCCGCATTTTGAAAGGTCACTACGGCCCAGTGAGTCATCTGGCCTTTAGCCCTGACGGTAAATGGTTGGCGAGTTCCAGTCGCGACCAGACCCTTCGACTCTGGGATGTGGAATGGGGAACCTGTTGCCGCACTTTCACGGGGCACCATGGTTGGATTCAGGCCATGGCCTTTAGCCCTGATGGACAGACTTTGGCTAGTGGTGCCCATGACCAAACGCTTCGTCTTTGGGATACCCACAGCGGTTGCTGTCTCAGTTTGCTTCAAGGCTATGTGGCCAATATGCGCTGCGTGGATTGGCATCCCCGGGGCGATCGCTTAGTGAGCTGTGCTGGGGACGATAGTCTCTGGTTTTGGGATGTGTCGGCTTTGGGAGGTGGGGAGGCTGAAGAACCTGCCCGGCCTGATTGGGTTGAGCCCCTCTATTCCTGCGAGCATCCAGGATTATGGGTTGCGCGGTGGGCTGCCGATGGCGAAGAGGTGATAACTGCGAGTAAAGATCATCAAGTGCGACTGTTGCCGAGAAGGAAGACCCAGTGGGATTCCAGCACACTCGGACGAACCTTGGGAAGATCGCTTGGAGTAGGCCATGGCAGGAGTGATTCTCACCAGGAGAGTCATCAAGGTTGGGTTTGTACGCTGCGTCTCAGCCCTGATGGGTCGATGATCGCGAGTGGAAGTGCCGATAAGACCGTCCACCTTTGGGAGCGACACAGCGGTCGCTTAATGCACCGACTTTCGGGACATAGTAGTCGGGTTTGTACGGTAAATTTTAGTGCCGATGGTGAATATGTTTTTAGCGGTGGGGCGGACCATAGCATTCGCCAGTGGACTAAAGCTGGGGACTACGTCCGTCCGTTTAATGGTCATGATGATTGGGTGACGGCGTTGGGGGTGAGCCCTCTGGGGCATTGGCTAGTCAGTGCGGGACTGGATGGCCATCTTAAATTCTGGTGTTTGGACTCAGGTCTTTGTCGGGCTAGCCTGGTTTTCCACGATCGCCCCATTACTGATTTGGCTTGGAGTCGAGATGGTCAGCAGCTGGCGACTTGCAGCTTAGATCACACCATTCATCTCTGGGATTGGAGCAAGCTCGTTACGGCTTTGGAGCAGGCTGGGACAGCTGAACGGTTGCTGACTGCTGCGGAGTTTGTGGATGCTGAGTCTGCTTATTGTTCCTTGGAAGGACATCAGGCTGCGGTTTGGTCCGTGAACTTTAGTCCCTCTGGGGGCCATCTAGCCACCGCGAGTGAGGATGGAAGCTGCAAGATCTGGGATACTTCCACGGGCTCCTGTGTCATGACCCTGCGGGTTCCTGGCCCCTATGAGGGGATGAAATTAAATGGAGTGCGAGGATTGACTGCTGCTCAGCTCGATACTTTGTCTCAGCTGGGGGCGATTATAAATTAGTTGCTTGAGTGGTACTCCTCGTTCGGTGAGGTTCACTGATTGATTGCTAAGGTGTGTGGCTTTGGCGATATGCGGTTGTTACAGGTCTACAACCGGAGCTGTTGGTTGATCGCATGGGGGAGCAGAAGTGCAAGCTTTCAAGTTGAGTTCTGCTGTAAATGCTTGGAGGATGTGTGTTTCATCATCGTCTGAGCGAGAAAGGCCAGTATAGTTGGGTAGATCTCGGACCTCAGCTCTGGGGAAAGTCCTGCCAATTATTCCGTGACTTGCCATCGTCCAATCTCACATGTCTGATGTCTCTGAGCTAGATCCTCAACATCCCAACGGTTCAGACCATCATTGGAAAGTCATGATGGTCGATGATGATACGCAGGTGCATCAGGTCACGAAGCTGGCGCTGCGACGTTTTCGGTTTAAAAATCGCAGATTGTCCTTTCTCTCAGCCTACTCATCCCAGGCTGCAATCGAGCTTTTACAAGCTCATCCTGATATCTCCATTATCTTGCTCGATATCGTCATGGAAACGAGTGATGCTGGTTTTCGGGTGATTAAGCAGGTTCGTAAGGTGATGGGCAATCGCTCAATCCAAATTGTTGTGCGTACGGGGCAGCCCGGTGAGGCTCCTGAGGAGTCCGTGGTCTTGGACTATGACATTAACGATTACAAAACCAAGCTTGAACTCACCCAGCAGAAGCTATTTACAACATTGGTGACTGGATTGAGGGCTTATCAAATGATGTGTGAATTAGAAAATGAATTGAAGCAATGTCAACATCGTTGCTCTGAGTTGGAATGACTTGATTGGAAATTAAGAATAGGTAGATATACTAATATCCTTGCCGCAGGGCCTATGCGATTTTTCGTGAGTCATCTCTCTGGTAGTCCTAGGATAGGTCCTTGATTGTGATGTAGAAGCAACAGTCTCTTGCTTGTTGAGACGATTTACGAAATCCAAATATTTGTTTTATCTGCTTCTTCAGATGACTTTCGATACGGTTGCGACTTGGAACGATGTCGCGATCGCGCTTTCCCTATATCAGTGCATCTGAGAGTTTGAATCATGGATAGACAGTTCTCTTTAAGCGGCTGAGGTCTCAATAAATCCATTGGAATCTCCGCAGCGATGGACGGGCCCCGTGATAATCTGGTCCATGGAATGGAAGTGGATTGAGAGTAATGGTTATATCCATGTCCCCAGTGGATAATTTCCCTCAAAACTGTTTTAACTCAAGGCACTACGACCCATCACTTTAGTGACAACTTTTTAAGTCAATCTTTGTTCGAACGCTCTAGAGAGCAGTCACATGAGCTGGCTATGGTGCGGTAGCTATCTCTGGGTATTTGGCTCATTTGTAAAATCCTGACATGGTTTTGCCTGGCATGATTTTGATAGTGCGTTGATGTGGTTAAGGTCGCCTAAATCGAAAGTTTGTTTGAATTCTTGCCTGGGAGGGCTGCTCCGTGTCTGTACGTCTTTATGTCGGTAATTTACCCAACGAGTTAGAGAATCAAGAGCTGGAAGCTGCGTTTGCAGATGCCGGTGAGGGTGTTTCTACTAAGCTGGTTACAGACCGTAAAACCGGTAAGTGTCGCGGCTTTGGTTTCGTCACTGTGGAAGATGAGAGTAAAGTTGATGCAATCATCGAAAAATACAACGGCATCACCCTGAAGGATGTAGAAATCAAAGTGGAGAAGGCGCAGCCTCGCACCGAATCTGCTGGAGGTAAGGAAGGCGGCGGCGCTAAGAAGCGTGGCGGCGGTGCTAAGAAACGTGGTCCTGCAGTGGTCTCTGCTGGTGGGTCTGATAGCATGCAGCCCGATCCCCGCTGGGCGAATGAGTTGGAAAAGCTTAAAGCTATGTTGGCTCAGAACAGCTAGTTTCGACGTTGCTGTTTGGCTACGTCCCCAGCTTTGTGGTTTGTTCCGGTCATGATTTAGACATAAAAGCCCCTTCAATAGTTAACGGCTATTGAGGGGGCTTTATTTTTTGCTCAGTGAGTTAATTTATTCTGTTGCACTTACACCTAGAAGGCCTATATGAGCGTGAGCTTATATAGGCCTTCTAAACTTATTAAATTAGACAAGTACTCGACTAGAGAACGTTGGAACGCAGCCAAGCTACAGGCAAATAAAGCATTTTCCGCCAGCCTGGCACGTAGGCACGCTGACTGAAGACGTCATAGTCGTTCTCCTCAATCGCATCAAGGATTTTGCTGTAAACCATTAGAGAAGACCAAACTGGCCAGCGAGCATTGTTGCTCAGCTCACGAATGCCTCTCTCGGATTCAGCGTAGTACTTGCGAGCCCGCTGGATTTGGAACTTCATCAGTGCGCGCCAGCGATCATCAACCACACCATTCATCAGGTCTGCTTCGGTGTAGTTAAACATGGCAAGGTCTTCCAAGGGCAGATAAATCCGACCCCGGCGAGAGTCCTCTCCCACATCCCGCAGAATATTGGTGAGCTGGTTGGCAATACCCAGAGCGACAGCCTCATCCGTTGGGGGATTTAGTTTGGGCTTATCCCAAGGGGCTGGAGCGAGAGGTGAATCTGCTCCCATCACGACTGTGGACATCAGTCCGACGGTTCCAGCGACGCGGTAGCAATACAGTTTGAGATCTTCGAAGGATTGATATCGATTGCGCTCTAGGTCCATGCGCTGTCCATCAATCATGTCCCTGAAGGGTTGGATGTCGATGTCGAACTGCGACAGGGTATCTACCAGAGCCACATCTTCGTCGTCCACGGCAACGCCGTTGAAAATCGATTCCAACTGACGCTCCCAACGGTCTAGCGTCGCTGGTGTCGTGGTTGCGGCAGCAGGGCCGTCCACGAGTTCGTCTGTGCGGCGGCACCAGAGATAAATCGCCCAAATTGCTCGACGCTTTGACTCGGGCATCAAAAGCGTTGCGAGGTAGAACGATTTGGAGTAGGTGGCTGTCACTTCGCGACAGCGCTCGTAGGCATCGTCAATGGAAACCTGCGGAGCCGAGCGAATGGGAGTTTCAGTCAGTTGGAGCATTCGAGACAGGCGATGGAATTAATCACTGCTGGGGCTGGAGACACAGGGTCGATAGTCCCAAAACAACCGAGACGAAAGAAACACCGAGGAGCAGCGGCATTAAATACAACGGACTTAGGTTCCGCTAATATCTGCCACTGCAGTTTTAGGAATCTAAGGAGGTTGAAACAGTAGCAAATGGCTACCGAACTGCGATCGCTCGCGGTGTCAGCTTACCAGAAAGCATTGCGCCCCATGGCCTTAGCAATACGGTCTGATGAGTTCTTCATCAGTATTTGAGCTACCCTCACCCTGCCCTGGCTGGGGCTAATGATGAAGAGGCGCTGAAGCAAAAGTGAATGGAACTCTCTCTAACTATACGTTGCAAAACGTTACATATCCGAACTTTTGCACGTTTGAATGGTTTAAGCAGACTCTCCAAAACCCTTGTGGATTCAAGAATTTCCCTCGCCTGGGCCGGATCTGAATGCTATATTCACAAAAGTATAGCTACCGGCAATTGCAGCTTTTTCTTAGCTCAGGTGCTTCCTGCTATGGCGGAAGTCTTGGTTAGTTTGGCTTGCGAAAGACTGTCGGTGGTGATTGTGCGAGCGTCGCTAGGGATTTTTGGGCATGAAGATTGTCGTTATCGGCAGTGGCTTTGGTGGATTGTCGGCAGCTTGCCGCCTTCAGGCCCAGGGGCATGAAGTATTGGTGCTAGATAAGCGAGACAAGCCCGGTGGGCGCGCCTATGTTTACGAGCAGGATGGCTTTAAATTCGATGGCGGTCCCACGATCATCACGGCCCCTTACATCGTTGACGACATCTTTGAAAATGCCGGTAAAAAGCGAGAAGACTACGTTGAGTTTGTGAAACTCAACCCCTTCTACAACATTCGCTTTGAAGATGGCTCGGTCTTCAACTACAGCGATGACGAAGAAGATTTGCTGCGCCAGATCAAGGAATTTAACGAAGCAGACCTCGTTGGTTACGAGAAGCTCAAAGCGAAGGCCCAAGAGACCTACGAAAAAGCGATGCCGCTGATCGACAAGCCATTTGGCAAGTTGACCGACATGCTGAAGGCTGCACCGGACATGATTAAGGTCCAGGCCTATCGCTCCGTTGCGGGCATTGTGAATAGCTACCTCAAGGACGATCGCCTACGTCAGGCGTTCAGCTTCCATCCTCTATTCCTGGGAGGACACCCCTATAAATCCAGTGCCATGTACACCATGGTTCATCGCCTGGAGCAGGAAATGGGGGTTTGGTTCACCATGGGAGGCACCGGCGCATTGGTGAAGGCCCTGGTGAAGCTTCTGCAAGACTGCGGTGGCGAGATCCGTCAGAACCAGATGGTGGAAGAAATTCTCATTGAAGAGGGCACGAAAAAGGCCAAAGGCGTTCGCCTGGCTGGCGGTGAAGTGATTGAGGCGGATGCAGTGGTCTGCAATGCAGACATTGGTAACACCTACTTGAAAATGGTGCCGAAGAAGTTCCGCCGTTGGAACAGCGACTTCCGCATGAAGAACCTTAAGTACTCCATGTCTGCCTTTGTCATGTACGTCGGCACAGACAAGAAGTATGACAACTTGGCTCACCATGAAATCATCATGGGTCCCCGCTATAAGGAATTGCTGGACGATATTTTCCAGCGCAAGTTGTTGGCGGATGACTTCTCCCTCTATGTCTACCGCCCCACTAAGACGGATCAATCTCTGGCTCCTGAAGGCTGTGACGCCTTCTATATCCTGTCGCCAGTGCCAAATAAGAAGAAAGGGGATATTGACTGGAGCGTGAAGGCCAAGGAGTACCGCGATTCTATTGTCAAGTACTTGGAAGACATGGGTTATATGCCTGAGTTGTCCAAGCACATCATCTCTGAGCACCACATTGACCCCGACCACTTTGAGGGTGAACTCAACAGTTACCGGGGTAGTGCTTTTGGTGTTGAGCCTACGTTGACTCAGTCCGCTTGGTTCCGTCCCCACAATGAAAGTGAGGACATTAAGGGGCTTTATCTGGTGGGCGCAGGGACGCACCCCGGTGCAGGTGTTCCGGGCGTTCTGAGCTCCGGCAAAATTGTTGCGGATATGATTGGCTCGTCAGCCGCTAAGCCGGCTACGAAGGAACCTAGCTTGGCCGGGGCCTAGGATTGGGTGGGGAGTTAAACAGCTCCCCACCTTGAATTTAGGATGCGCGAATATATCCGATTCTGTCTTTTGAGGCGATCGCCTTGCCGGATTCCTGGCGGTGCACAAGATTCTTGCTCTGTTCCAAGAAAGAACCTCCGACTACTGATGTAGTCGGAGGTTCTTTCTTGGAAGCTTCTGTCTTGTCTAGTTGCGCTTTCGCTTGGTATCTAACGGCCGAAATGAGGCCAGTAAACCAAAACTACCTAGGCTGCTGAGGCCAAGAATAGAACGGACTGGCGTTGAGAGATTGTTGTAGTGATCCAGCGGATTGAAATGGCTACGCCGAGGGATTGGGTAACGATTTTCGAAGGTGTTGCCACCTAACAAAGAAACACTGCCTGTATTAGCCCCAAGGGGCAAAGGCAATGCAGCACTGGCAGATTCTAGATCGCCAAGACAAAAAAATATTGAAGTAACTGCAGCTAAGGCGAACGTAGAAGAACGCCTTAGCTGAGCAGGGAGGGGCATACCAGACATGATGTAGCTTTCCTGACTAGGGAAACACGTACTTTCTGAAGCGCAGTCTGGGGATTGGTAGATGCCCAAACTTATAATTGCGGCTCGTCCCTACTGAACATCATTATGAGGGATGAAAACAAGATTGTTCACCGTATCTTTACGGGTTTCTTCCGGATTTTGTGAAAAGGACTTGAATTGAAGTTTTCATTTCTCCATTTGCTTGCCCTAAGCCCTGATTTTTGTGGGATTAACTGCGAAATGGAGGTGACTTCATCAAGACAACCTCCATTCATGAGTCGTAAGGTGCTTTAACTATCTTGTTTTGCACGCCGGATTCGACCGTCAAAAGGACGTAGAGAAGCCAGGAGGCCCAAGCCGCCGAATAGACTTAGGTTTAAGAAGGAGCGCACTTGAGGTGACAAGGCTGCATAGCTTCTCAGAGGGCGAAAACGAGACCTGCGAACGAGCGTGGAATTGTTGGAGTCCATTCCCTTTGCATCGAATTGGAGCGTTGCTAGGGGAGGGAGGGAGGCGGCTTGGGCCTGGGCGCTTCTACCGGCAGCAGCAGTCGTTAATACAATGGCCGCTAGTAACATGACGCAGCTATTTCGGCATTTGGCAGACTGCAAAGCATTCTTTGTCATGAATTTTGATGCCCTCAAGGATAATTGATCCATTCAGCGCTCATTTAGATCGCGGAATAGATCATTTTTGACTGGTGAGATGGATCACGGATAGCAAGAATTACGGAGACGGCACAATGCCTGCGGAGGGGCTTGTCCGTATCTTTACTGAAAATTGTCCGGATCTGGGTTTTGTGCCGCTTTACGAAAATGACCTCTTCATTTTGACGAAGGGAAAATTAGCGTTGAAATGGACTGTGTAGAGACGGGTTGAAGCATAAAAATTCCTCCCTCACGATGCTCGCAAGGGAGGACTAGGCCAGTGATGAGTTAGGCCTGTGATTAATGGCTGAGCTCGACTATGGGTTTTCCGCTGCCAGGTTAGAGCGCAGGTCTTCTTCGGACCAAAGGGTGATGCCGAGGGATTCTGCTTTTTTGAGCTTCGACCCCGCATCCTCTCCCACAACGACGTAGCTGGTTTTTTTACTCACAGAGCCTGTCACTTTTCCGCCAGCTTGTTCAATCAGGGCCTTGGCTTCATTGCGGGAGAGGGTGGGCAACGTGCCTGTGACCACAAAGGTTTGCCCTTGAAAGGGTTGTTCGCCTACCGCTTCGACGGTAGCTTCTCCCACTAGCTGAAGTCCGGCTTGATTCAGGGCTTCGATGAGTTGCTGGTTGCCTGCGTTACTGAACCAGGCGGTGACGGATTGGGCAATCTCATCGCCAATGCCGTAGACCTCCGCGATCGCCTCGGAACTCGCTGCACTTAAGGTCTCAACGCTGGTGAACTGTGCGGTGATGACCTGGGCATTGACACTGCCCACATGGCGGATTCCTAACCCATAAAGCACGCGAGACCAGGGGCGAGTTTTGGAGGCGGCCACAGCTTTGACCAAGTTCTGGGCTGATTTCTCGCCCATGCGCTCCAGGCTGGCTAGCTCATCGGTGGTGAGGCGATAAATATCTGCTACGGACGTGACTAGGCCCTTGTCCACCAGCTGCTCAACTAATTTTTTACCCATGCCATCGATGTCCAAGGCATCGCGACCGACCCAATGAATCAATGCCCCCGTGACGATCGCTGGGCAAGCATTGTTAATGCAGCGGGTGACAGCTTCCCCTTCTGGGCGAACCAGGGCTTGGTTACATTCGGGGCAATCGCTGGGCATCTGCACAGCCTTGGCCCCTGCAGGGCGTAGCTCTGCTAAGGTTCGCACCACCTCCGGGATGATTTCCCCAGCCTTGCGAACTACAACAGTGTCGCCGAGGTGGAGGTCCAGTTCCGCAATGCGATCGCCATTGTGCAAGGTGGCCCTGGCTACCGTCGTCCCTGCCAATTGCACCGCCTCTAGCTCTGCAACAGGCGTCACGGCCCCGGTTCGCCCCACTTGGAAGCTGACCTGCTTGACGGTGGTGGGCACTTCTTCTGCGGGGTACTTGAGGGCAATCGCCCAGCGAGGAAAGCGTTGGGTAAAACCCAGCTCTTCCTGTAAGCGACGGTCATTGAGTTTTACCACGGCCCCATCGGTCATGTAGGTCAGGTCGTGGCGTTTGGTGTCCCATTCGTCAAAGTAGGCCTGGACCGCCCCGAGGCTTTCGCAGCATTTTCGATTGGGGTTGACCCGAAAGCCCATGCGTTGGAGCAATTCCAAAGATTCCCACTGGCTCTGGGGCTTGAAATCGTCGCTGAGTTCCACGCCATCGGGAAATTGCAGCGTGTAAGCAAAGAAATCTAACCGTCGCTCCGCCACCATGCGGGAGTCGAGCTGACGTAGGCTGCCTGCTGCGGCATTGCGGGGGTTGGCAAAGCGCTCTTCCCCGGCCTTCTCACGAGCCTGGTTGATGTCCTCAAAGGTATCGAGGGGAATGAAGGCTTCGCCCCGAACTTCTACTTGCTTGGGCGGATTCTCAATGTTTAATCGCAGGGGAATCGTGCGGATGGTGCGGACGTTTTGGGTGATGTCCTCCCCTTTGATGCCGTCGCCCCGGGTAGCCCCCCGGGTGAGAAGGCCGTCGATATAGGTTAGAGCGATGGCAGAGCCGTCGATTTTCAACTCGCAGACGTAGGCTGCATCGGCCTGATCTTCAATTTTGCGCCAGCGCTCATCCCATTTTTGCAATTCTGCAGCGTCAAAGGCGTTTTCCAGGCTGTAGAGGGAGATGTTGTGTTCAACGGAATTGAACTGCTCAGCAGGCCGTTCTCCCACTCGCTGGGTTGGGCTGTCTGGGGTGACGAGATCAGGATGTGCCGCTTCTAGGGCTTCTAGCTCCCGGTAGAGACGGTCATAGACACTGTCTTCCAGAGTTGGTGCATCAAGGATGTAATAAGCATTGCTCGCCTCAGTTAAGAGCGATCTCAGTTCCCGCAGTCTTGTGACGATGTCATTGGGTGAGGTTGCTGTCTCGGTTGCATCAGCAAACATGGAGAGTTGGTCAGACGAAGAAGCGCTCACGATGGAAACATTAGAGAGGGAAACTGGCATTGATGCCCCGTTCGGAGGGAAATGCTGTCGGCAGACGGCATTTCGGAATGGGAAGGAGGCCGACTCGATTCTAGGGGCTAAATGTTCTAGATAGCTGGGCTTTACGGGAGCAGATGGCTCGTAGCAGATGGCTCAACCAGCGACCCTGGATTGCATCTGCTATGAGTTCTCTGTTTTCGCGAACCCAAGCTATTGTCAATGAATTGCTATGAATATCAGTCTTCCCATGTCTGGGTTGTGAACTGGCTCCTTGCAATGACTATTGTGGTCACAGTCAATACATTTCTCTATGAGGTGTAACGGCGCTCCCCGTGTATATATATACAAATACCTCTGCGTAGAGATATATTTATATCGGTATCCATACCACATTAAGTTTCGGTATCTATACCGCCTTTCTTTTAATCCCTAGTCATTGTCCTGAAAAGCCATGCCACAGATTCTGTTGATCGAGGATGAGCCCCTGATTCGGGACAGTCTGGAGGACGTCCTAAATCTAGAAGGCTACAAGCTAACGACTGCTCAGAATGGACGAGCAGGTATAGAGGCGGTACAGACTGATTTGCCTGATTTGATTATCTGCGACATCAACATGCCAGATATGAATGGTTACAGCGTGCTTGAGCGTTTGCGGTCTAATCCCCAGACTCGTGATGTACCCTTTGTGTTTCTGACGGCTCGGTCGGGTCGGGAGGATCAGCGCAAGGGGATGGAAATGGGCGCTGATGATTTCCTCACGAAGCCTTTTACAGTGGATGAGCTGTTGCGAACGGTGCGCACGCGCCTGACGCGGCAGGAGATGATTCAGCAGCAGTACAAGACTGAGAAGAGCCGTAACCAGACGCTGCAACAGAAGGTTCGCACCCAGGAAGATCTGGTTGCCATGAAGGCCAAGCTCTTGGACAAGGTGATAGAGGAGTTTCGCACCCCATTATCCAATGTCAATATGGCGTTGAGCATGTTGGGACGAGCGGGCAGCGACGAAGAACGAGAGCGTTACATAGGCATCCTGCGTCAAGAGTATTCGCGCCAGGTGGGACTCATTAATGAGGTCTCTAACCTGCAGGAGATGACCAGTCCTAAGAATTCAGGCTTCGCGCCAAATTTTAATATGGGTAACAAGTTTATTTAGAGCTTGTTGCCCTAGGTCTCTGTTCAAAGACTTTCCTGTGTCGCAAGTTTTGCCCCATGTGAATCTATGGATTCTATGGATTGTGGGTTGTGCAACTTGTGAAACGGGATTGATTCATTATGCTGAAGAGGTAAGTCCTGGAATTGAGCCCGTTGGGGGCCAATTCTGGACTTTTGCCTTTGCTTAGACCTAGCCTGAATCCCTATGGCGATTGCACCGCAGATCTCCGATGCTGGAGCCCCTGCCGAATACACCTTCCGCTGGATTGAAGCCATTGCCGAGGTGCCCAAGTCTGCCTGGGATGCCCTGGCCCAGCCTCTCAAGACGCCATTCTTTGAATGGGACTGGCTGAATAACCTGGAGCAGTCTGGTAGTGTTCGGCCAGAAACTGGCTGGCAACCCCTTCACCTGACGGTGTGGAAGGGGGATGAATTTGTTGCCGCTGCGCCGCTCTATGTGAAGGGTCACAGCTACGGTGAGTTTGTTTTTGACCACCAATGGGCTGACTTAGCCGATCGCTTTGGCCTGAACTACTATCCCAAGCTATTGGGGATGTCGCCGTTTACCCCCGCGGTGGGCTATCGCTTCTTGATTGACCCTAGCGAAGATGAGCGGGCCATTACCAAGGCGATGGTTTCGGTCATCGATCAGTTTTGCGATCGCAACAATATTCTTGGCTGCAACTTTCTCTATGTGGATCCAGACTGGCGACCCATCCTAGAGGACTGTGGTTTCACGCCCTGGATGCATCACAATTCCGTTTGGCACAACCGCGAGTTTGCCACCTACGATGACTACCTGAAGATGTTCAATGCTAATCAACGGCGCAACATCAAGCGGGAGATGAAGGCGATCACCAAGGCTGGCTTGGAGATGCGGACCTTTAGTGGAGATGAGATTACGCCGGAGCTGTTGAAGCTGATGTATGGCTTCTACAGTAACCACTGCGACAAATTTGGTTACTGGGGCAGCAAGTACCTCACGCCGGAATTCTTCACCCAGCTGTATGAGACTGCTCGCCATCGTTTGGTGCTGGCCGCAGCAGTGCCCGTTGATGCTTCGGGGGAGGCGACTGGAGCACCGTTGGGCATGTCCTTCTGTGTCCACAAGGGCGATCGCCTTTACGGCCGCTACTGGGGCTGCTTTGAAGAGATTGATTGTCTACATTTCAATGCTTGCTACTACACCCCGATTCAATGGGGCATTGAAAATGGCATCCAGGTGTTTGACCCTGGTGCAGGGGGCTCCCATAAGAAGCGGCGGGGGTTCCCTGCGACAGCCCACCACAGCATGCATCGCTTTTATGATCGCCAATTCGGTTCGGTGCTGTGCAATTACCTCAAGCAGGTTAATGCCATGGAAATTGAGCAGATTGAAGCGATTAATAATGAATTGCCGTTTAACCAGGAGGAAGTGAAGTTAACTGTGGAGGAGTTTATCCAATAGCCCATCGCTCTATGAAGCCTGGTTGGCAAGATTGAATTCTTCCCGATGGAGTATGGCGGCTTTTGGACTAGAAGAAGGCTTTGGGAATGGCCTTCGCAGCGGCGCAAGCTTTTTCTTCCGGATTGTTGTCGAGTGTCTTAACACTCATGGCTATCCTAGATAGAGGGCTAGCCGTATCTATACGATCTATCTATTTAGTTCAACTTCTATGTTTTCTTGTTTACGCAGAGCGTCGGAATTGGCTGTGAAGTCTTCTCCAGGCATCGGGGGGCTTCTGGCAATCACCGGGGCGATCGCTTCGACAATGGCATCACTCCCTGCGACTGCCCAGCTTCCGGTGGTTGAGCAGCTTCTTGACGGCCAGGTGGCGGATTCAGCGAATGTGGCGTTAACCCTCGAGGATGCATTGCCGGGCGCGGAAAAGCTTGAACCGGTTGAGGTGAAGCAAGGCTGCGCGACGCCTGCTTTAGAGCGACAGCAGCTGCACACTGTGGCCCAGGGAGACACGTTGGCCACAATCTCAAGTCGCTACGGTGTGACCATTGCCACCCTCAAGGGTCTTAATCCTGTGGTGCGTGATGCGAGTGCTGTGCCGGGACAGCTCCTGCAAATTCCTCCCTATGATGGCGTCCAGGTGGAGACTAAGGGGCAGTCCTGGTCTGCCTTGAGCAAGCGTTATTCCGTTCCAGCTGCCACTTTGTTTGAGCAAAACGGCTGTGCTGATCCGGGGGTGACGGCATTTATCCCTGGTGTTCAATGGCAGGCTGAGGAAATGGAGGTTCGCCAGAACATGCCAGTGGCGACTGCTGCGGGAGTCACTGTGGCAGGGGCTGCGGTGAAGCCTGAGCATCGGGCAGTGTTGGATAGCTATCCCCTCGTAGAATCCACAACTTCGCTAGTTCAGTATGGTTGGCAACTGGCCAACACCCTGCAACAGGCCACGTTCCATAGCGGTGTGGATCTGAGGGCTTCCGTGGGTGACGGTGTGTTCTCTGTGGGGGATGGCACCGTGGCTTTTGCTGGAGCGCAGAAAGATTACGGCAACTTGGTGGTGGTCAACCACGCCCGGGGCTTGCAAACCCGCTACGCCCATTTAATTGAGGTGAATGTGGTTCAGGGCCAGGTCATTGAGCAGGATACTTTGCTAGGACTGGTGGGACAGACCGGAGTCCCGAGTGCGCCCAATTCCCATTTGCATTTTGAGGTGCGGCTCAATTCCCGGGTGGGCTGGGTGGCTCAGGACCCCAATGCCTACTTTGCAGATCGGATTGGAGCACGTTTGGGGCTGATTAAGCTGGCGGTGTCAGCCTTGTCGCCCATTTAGGTGGATAGAGTCACGCCAGACAGATTCTCAAGTCCCCATTGGCTCAATGCTGGTGGGGACTTTGGATTTAAGGGGATTGTTGATGTAGGAAATGGGCGATCGCCGTTTCAAATTCCTCGGGCATGGATAGAAACGGCCAGTGCGTGGTTTCCATTGTGCAGACTTCCAGGTTCGACAGATATTTGCGATAGGGCTTCAGCTGTCCCTCGCTGCGGTTGATTCCCCCGGTGGGTTGGACCATTAAGGTGGGTAAATCGATGGCCTGGGTGAACCCTGGCACACGCATGACATCGGTAAACATTGCTTCTCGGGCGGCGATCGTAAACTTGCTGCCCCATTGGCCATCGGCTTTTTCCTCTACCGCCGCTTCAAACACCTGCTGCTGCAATGGCGTCCAGTCGGCATATTGCTTTAGCTGTCTTGCTTGGGCTTCCGCAGCGGCCTTGCTCTCGAAGGGGCCCAGCATTTTTAGGAAGGGCAGGATGCGGTAGAACAGCGGGAATGTGATTTTCGTCCAGCTCGGCAGGGAATTGATGAAGGCTGGGTCGATCAGGAGGAGGCTGTGAAACCGCTCGGGCTGTTGTCTGGCCCACACCGCAATCATTTTTCCT
>CALLPZ010000451.1 GCA_938015405.1 uncultured Pseudanabaenaceae cyanobacterium | reverse complement strand
ACTTTAGCGAGGGAGATGCTCATGGGCGAGGCGCTAGATCGGGGGAGGGGGGAGGGGTGAAGCTTGAGGTTGCGAGATTCAAATCGAAAACCTTTGAACGCTGGAGCTGGGCGTGGAAGAGCATCGGCAATACAGTTTCGTCTGGGGGTCCCGTTATTGGTAATACCGCCGTTCCAGCCAAACTCTGACCGCTTGGGCTGTGTCAAATGAGTGAGTTTCCTGACTGTGAGGGTCGTAGACACTGTAATGGTCATGACCTTGGGCATCGCGCCACCATTTCACACGGGGTTGGTGGTTGCCGAGGAAGACTTGGCTGGCTAAAGAGATTAGGCGATCGCTTCGTAAGCTCCCGATGGACTTCGCTAATTTTCGAGTCAGTTGGGTTAACGAACGGCCAATACCGACTGCCTTCAACTGCCTGTCTGGAGAGGAGCTGAGCTTCTGAACCTTGCTTGAGGATGAGCGTTGAAGCTCCCCGGATGTCTTTGCCTGGTGATCGTGGTGGCGATGGGATGGCGGTGTAAAGGCGTTGGCTTTGAAACCTCCCATGGAAACCTCCTGGGGTTAGTTTTTGGAGATAACGCCATTGTTGCGAGTTGGGCAGAACCATAACAGATGCAATTGAGCTAAATTGTGACGAGTACAATGTAGCTTTTGAAAATTGTAATGGTTGTTCAGAGTCGAACTGTATTGCACAACGCCTTCTTGTTGTGGACTATTCCATTTGTTTGGTAAGCCACCATGCAGCTCACTCCTCTGACGGATCGGCCTGATCTCAATCTTTACCAGCAGGTCGCGGAGCGCATGGAGGCTGCGATTCAAGACGGTACGCTTCAGCCCGGTGATCGCCTCCCCTCGGTGAGAAAACTCCACCGTCAACTCTCGGTCAGCATCTCGACAGTTCTGGAAGCCTACCGATTGCTAGAAGATCGGGGATTGATCCAGGCACGTCCCCAGTCGGGCTACTACGTGAAGCCTACGGCCCTGTCCTCGCCACCGGAGCCCATGCCCTATGCGCCGCCAGAGCAGGCCCGGCGAGTGGATAACTCCTTGGCATTTCAGCTGATGCAGGCCATTCGCCAGCCTGGGGCGGTGCAGTTAGGGGCGGCGGTACCGGCGATGGAGCTATTGCCCCTCAAATCTCTCAATCGCTTGATGGGCCAGGTGCTGCGGGATGACCCGGTGCAGGCCCATTCCTACGATGTTCCTCCGGGCTGTGAGCCTCTGCGCCAGGCTGTGGCGCGGCGGTTGATGGATGCAGGCTGTGCCATTGCTCCAGATCAAATCGTGACCACCAATGGAACCTTTGAGGGGGTCTACCTATCCCTGATGGCGGTGACTCAGCCCGGAGATACCGTGGCGATCGAGTCTCCGACCTATTACGGCTTGTTGGAGGCTTTGGAGAGTCTTCACCTCAAGGCGCTAGAGTTGCCGACTAATCCCCGCGATGGTCTTTGTCTAGAGGCTTTAGAAGCAGTGTTGAAGCGTCAGCAGGTCCAGGTCTGTGCCATTGTTTCTAACTTCAGCAATCCCCTCGGGAGCTGCATGGATGATGGCAAAAAACAGCAGCTGGTGGCGTTGATGAATCGCTATGACAAGCCTCTGATTGAGGATGATATCTATGGTGATTTGCACTTTGGACCGACCCGACCCAAGGCGATTAAGGCCTTTGATACAGAGGGGTTGGTCCTTTATTGCAGCTCTTACAGCAAGACGCTTTCCCCAGGATTGCGGGTGGGCTGGTCTGTGGCTGGGCGTTACCAGGCCCAGGTGGAGCAATTGAAGTGGGTGATGAACCAGACTACTGCGATCGCCCCTCAACTCACGGTGGCAGCCTTTCTAGCCAATGGAGGTTATGACCGTCACTTGCGCCATTTAAGACGGCTGTATCAGTCCCACATGGCAAAGATGACCCAGGCGGTTTGTGAGTACTTCCCGCTGCAAACGCGATTAACTCGCCCTGAAGGGGGGCATGTGCTGTGGGTGGAGTTACCTCAGGAGATCAGCGCGATGGCCTTACACAAGGCTGCCTTAGAACGGGGGATCAGCATTGCCCCTGGGGTGATTTTTTCCCCCTCTCGCAGCTATGAAAATTGTTTGCGCTTGAATACCAGCTCGCCCTGGACCCCAGAGCTGGAGAAAGCCATGGCGACTTTAGGTCTGCTGATCCATGAGCAGCGCGTCAACGTATGAGGTGAGAATTTCATTCGCAGCAAACATTGCTTGGAAGACAGGCTGCTGGCTGACTCAATGATCAGGCAGGATGACTTCTAGAGGAGTTCTCAGGAACTGGGCAAGATGCGGTTCACTAGGCCATCGACTGATTGTTTCAAGGCCCGCTTCCGACGCCAGTTTTGGAAACGGCGCTCATATTCCTCGCCCTTTAAGCCATAGGTTTGCCTACTCTGCATAGCAATGCCAAGTCCCCAACCTACAATCACGTACAGCGAAAAGCCCAGTCCACCTCCAGCCATTAAATCGAGGACGACGAGGAATCCGTTGACAATGAGATATTTGGTTCCGCTTTGCTTCAAGCGCTGCTGACGATACTGATCAAACTGCGCTTCCAGACCTAGCTGGTCTTTGCGCTGGAGCCACGTGCGTTCGGCTTCGTCTAGCTCTTGGGCGCTGATGCCCATTTCATCCGCGATTTCCATGAGCTGAAATCGGCTGAGGTCATCCTGGTCATGGGTTTGGCGGGCGATCGCCACATGCAGAATTTGCTGAACGTCTTCTTGGCTGTACTGTTTCTGACCCATGGTTAAGTGGCGAATGGAGAGGGATGACTATTGGGCTATGGCGCCGATTGCAATGGGGCTCACACCTTCTAGCTTGTCACGGAGCCTCGGTTTTCTCGGTAGGGCTTTCTTCAGGGACTAGGTCGGATTACCCGCAGGGCGATCGCGATGTCTATGGGAAATCCCCCATAGGGGGGCAGTGCCTGTTGACCCTTCGCTGGACTCGCAAGAGAGTGAAACAGAGTAAATTCACAGGAAATTTGCAAAACTTTTTGTATCCTTGCGAATCCTGAAAACGTTCAGCATGTAAGCGATTTGGCTGATATGTGATCTTGATCACTCCGCAATGTAGCGTACGCAACGTCACCTTGTAGCGTATAACAGTCATATTGTAGATGGCTCAACTTTAGCCGAGTCATCAACAGGGAACACACAGTTAACCGGCAAAACCTTTTTATAGGGTTTGTCGGTTTTTTTTGTCTCTTACTACCCCGCTTGAAAGGCTTGCTGTAAAGTCCACAACCGTGAGGCTATTGCAGACTGCCCATGGTATTGCGCCAAGTCAGCTCTTTGCATAGGGTTTCAAGCGCTCGTTGCTCCTCATGCTGAAATAGCTGAAGCTCGATCAAGCTCTGAAGAACCTGCTCCGTCAAGTCGGCAGCAAAGCTGCCACCGTAGCGTAAGAGTAAGTTGTAGTAGCGAAATTGTGGGTTTTCGCTGCTATCCAAGTGAAATCGGTAAACTTCGTCATCGCTCATGCAAGTGGCGGGTGCATTGACAGCGACAACTTCCCGGGGAATTCCTTGCTCACCGTGAATCGCTGAGCCTTTTCCTTCCAACGTCCCGATGAGGACAATTCCTAGGAGTGTACGGGTTTCGTTGATTAGGTCTGGTGCAAAGACGGGATCGGGCTCGCTGGAGAGACGAGGCCCGTTGTTCAAGAACATCGGGTTGAGCAGCTGGGAGTTGTAGACGATGCCCACAACGGGACGGCGAGCGCCATTTCCCAGCTTGACGAAACTGCCAAAGCCGCAATCATCAGGCTCCGGCGGATGGCCCACACTCATGCGATCGTGAAGCTGCACCACGTAATCACAGTGGGAATTGGACTTCACCACCTTGCCCAGCTCTAGGCAATCGCCCAGCTTCCCCTTTAAAAAGACCATCTACGTCATGCTCATCATCAACCTGTGTAGCACAAGTGTACCTATGATTGAGCTTTGCAGGGGGAGTGTTTCGGCCTGTGAAGGGCAAGGTTAAGGTGACCTTCACAGGTCGCTCGCAGAGATTAGAACCCCTATCTATAGAAGCTCCTGATACTTAGGGTTCTCGCGAATCTGCTTGAGGAGTGGCTTGATTTCTTGGGTGCGTGCCTTATCGACAATTAAGGTTGCTTTACCGGCTCGCACCACCACCACATCTTTGAGACCGATGGTGGCAACCAATTCGCCGTCGTCCTGGGTATAGAGGATGCAGCCTTCGCTATCGGTGTTCACGTGCTGGCAGAGTTCGACGTTGTTGTCGGCCTCTTGCTTAAGCAAGCGCTCGATCGCATTCCAGTCCCCTAGGTCATCCCAGCCAAAGGTAATGGGCACCACGCAGGCCCGATCCGTTTTTTCCATCAGCGCGTAGTCAATGCTTAGCTTCGTCAGTGTGGGGTAAGCTTCAACACCTTTCTCTTCCAGAGGTCCCATGATTTCAGGAGCATGTTTGCGCAGCTCTGCTAAGGCCGTGCCGATTTGGAAGATGAACATGCCACCATTCCAGCTAAAGCGGCCACTGTCGATGAATTCTTGAGCCTTGGCTGCATCAGGCTTTTCGGTGAAGCGGCTGACCTTGTAGGCCGGTAGATTGCCAAATTGACCAAGCTCATTGCCTTGCTCGATGTAGCCGTAACCTGTGGAGGCGAAGGTGGGCTGAATGCCCAACGTGGCGATCGCGCCTTCTTTCTTGCTCAACTCAGCAGCAGCATTGACCGTTTGGAAAAAGGCCTGTTCATCCTCAATCCAATGGTCCGCTGGGAAAAAGCCCAAGATGGCCTCTTCGCCATAATGCTTGGCAGCTTCCAATGTTGCCCAGGCAACGGCGGGAGCTGTGTCTTGGGCCTGGGGCTCCACCAACAGATTGCGCTCTGGCAGTTGGGGGAGTTGTTCTCGCACGCCGGCAGCCAAATGGGAGGCGGTCACCACCCAAACGTCATCCCAGCTACCCGTCATGGCTTGGAGTCGATCTGCAGTGGCCTGGAGTAGGGTCTTACCGCTGCCGTCAAGACTCAAAAACTGTTTGGGATATTCGCGGCGGCTCAAGGGCCAGAAGCGTTCGCCTTTTCCACCCGCCAGAATCATAGGAATGACTTGGCTGTCCTGAACGCTGCTGCCCATGTTGTGAAACCTTCCTCTGCTGCTTGGAGTCTACTGATTACAATGCCCAGTCTGGGCGGTTGATCGAGCTTCTCTCTCTACATTTATATGACTAAGATTGCCCGTGGCAGACCCAGCCTAACCCAGACAAGTCATTAACTTTGCGTTACCCCTGGCCCAATGCTTGGCGACGACATCACCTCAATGGGGGAGACGTTAGGGCGGAAACGCATCGGGCAATGCTTGCTGATGGCTGCTTTGCTGCCTGGAACAAATGGTAAATTTCTTTGCTGGAAGACCTATGACCTGTCAGGAATTGCTGATGTGACATCATTGCTGGCTCTAGGCTCAACCAATTTGGAGACTGGGCGAACCGAACATTGCTCGGCATGGTGAGGGATTATAGTAATAACAGTTTGAAAATATAGATGTTGCGTTACTCAGCTTCGTATTTGCTGCGAGCACTCCCGCAGGAACTTTCTGTCCTCTCATCTGCTTTTCCTCACATTGGCTTTTGCGCGTTCCAAGTGAAGGGCGTATAAGTGAATAGGTTGTTGAGCATGTGTCATTCGAAACTAGAGTCCTTCTCTCTCTCGCACCCTAAGATTAGTCCTGATTAATCTTTGTTGAAAGTGAAATAGGGAGCATACACCTCTCTAACTGGAGGGGCCGCCCCCTGGCCCATGAGAGCTGCATTCTTTAACATTTAGTCCAGTCCAGACTACGGAAATGCGCGATCTGTGAACCAATCCGCTTCAGCTAAGCACCAGTCTCCTCTCAATAAATTCTTTTGGCGTTCTACCTACGCTGCTGGTGCTGTGCTGGCTGCTTCTGTTGGCGTTGCAGCATCGTTATGGTTGCCCTTGCCCATGTCTGGAATGGCTGGTAACGGTAGCGACGAAATTCTCAAAGAGGGGGGCTTGCTCCGACCCCTGGCTCGACCCGTCAATGTTTTGGTGATGGGGATTGATGAGGTTCCTGATGTTGAGGCGGGCTCCGAGGAAAGCTTCTCGGGCCGCAGTGACACCATGCTGCTGCTTCATTTGGATCCCAACGCAGAAAAAGTCTCCGTGCTCTCCATCCCCCGCGACACCCAGGTGGAGGTGCCGGGCTATGGACGCACGAAGGTCAACCATGCCAACTGGATGGGGGGGCCTGCCCTGGCACGGGAAGTAATCACCCACAATTTTAATGATGTGCAGATTGACCGCTTCTTGAGGGTCAATACTGGCGCTTTTCGGGCGATTGTGGATGCGATCGGCGGAGTTCGGGTGTTTGTCCCCAAGGACATGTATTACGTCGATAACACCCAGGGGTTAGAAATTGACCTGCGTGAAGGTTGGCAGACGCTTGATGGCGATGAAGCGGAACAGTTTGCCCGGTTCCGCAATGATTCCTACGGTGACATTGGTCGGGTGCAGCGGCAGCAGACGCTTCTTAAGGCCTTGCGTAAGCGCTTCACCAATCCCACGATTGTGGCTCGCTTGCCCCAGCTCTTGAACATTGCTCAGGACTATACCAATACAAATCTGACGGGGGATGAGTTGATGGCACTCATTCGGTTTGGGCTTCAGCTCACTCCAGAATCCATGCAGATGGTGATGCTGCCAGGCCGGGCCAGTGAGTATGGTGAGTTCAACGCCAGCTATTGGATTATGGATGAATCCAAGCGCGACAATATTCTCTCTTCCTACTTTGATGTGGAGCCCCAGAGTCGCTGGGCGCGGGAGGACCGGGGCTGGGATAACGTCTCAAGCAGTCAGTCTCCCTACGATGTTTCCATTGCGGTGCAAAATGCTTCGGATATGCCTGATCAGGCTTACTACATGGCCGACTATTTGCGGGAGCTGGGCTTTAGTTCGGTCTATGTGGTGAATGACTGGCCCGATATTGTAGAAGAGACCTCGATCATTGTGCAGCAAGGGGATTTGGATGCCGCAAAGCTGGTGGAGCGTCGCCTGTCCTTGGGGAATATTGATTCTGCTTCAACTGGAGATCTGGAGTCGGAGCTAACGATTCGTGTGGGTAGTGATTGGGAATCACCATCTTGGTAGTTTGACGACAAAGAATGTTCTGGTTCTGGCTGTTGTAGAGGTTAATGGCTTTTCGCGAGTGCGAGAGTCCATTGGTGAGAAGAGAATAGCGATCGCAAAGTTAGCTTTATACGGAATATTCTGAGTGCTGATGTACTAATGAATGAACAAGCTCATTTGAGTTTGTTTTGAGTTAGGGCTGGTGATAGTTGAGCTTTTGGCGACAAAATCTCGTTCCCAGAGCATTGCTGCGGCTTATTGCCTGCACCAACTTCCCCATCACGCTTTTCTATGACCTACAGCCTTCGTGTTGCTGACCTGCCTGCTTCAGAGCGTCCTCGGGAGCGACTGCTCAGTGATGGTGTGCGCGTTTTATCCAATTCAGAGCTGCTGGCAATTTTGCTGCGCACAGGACAAGGCCCCGGCAAGCTATCGGCTGTGGGGTTGGGGGAATATATCCTCCATAGCCTGGCTCGTGATGAACGGGACCCCATCGCTGTGCTGCGCGATGTTTCCATTGCGGAGTTGACGACTGTATTGGGAGTTGGCCCTACCAAGGCTTGCACGATCCTGGCGGGGCTAGAGTTGGGAAAGCGAGTTTATCAGGCTCGTCCCCTAGAGCGTTTGCCCTTGGAAAGCCCAGAAGCGGCAGTGGCCTACCTGGCCTCAGATTTAATGTGGGAGAGCCAGGAGCATTTTGCGGTGCTCATGCTGGATGTTAAGAACCGACCGGTGAGTAATCGAGTGATTACGGTGGGCACGGCTACGGAGACGTTGGCCCATCCTCGGGAGATCTTCCGTGAGGTGATTCGCAATGGCGCGACGCGGGTGATTGTGGCCCATAATCATCCCTCGGGTAGCGTAGAGCCTAGTCCTGAGGACATTGCCCTCACCGAGCAATTGCTATCTGGGGCGCAGATTTTAGGACTGCCTCTGTTAGACCACTTGATTTTGGGCGGTGGTTCGTTCCAGAGTCTGCGTCAGACCACAGATTTGTGGGATGACTATCCTCAGGGCTTATAGACACTGCGCCGCTTGAGAGAAGCTTGCTCTCAAGCCACCACTTTGTCTAGAAAGACTGGAAGCGATCGTCGCGACGTAACTCTGCCAGCTCAAATTTTGACAACCATTGGCGAAACTCCAATTCGTTGACTTTGTTGTTTAGGTTTTCTGTCAGGAGTGCGAGGTAGGTTTCGCGTTGGCGTAGGAGTACGGCTGTATGGTTGCCGCTAGAGGCTCGAGCAAAACCGAAGTTATCAATTTTGAGGGAAGACATCAGCAGCCAGCGCAGGCCGAGAAGTTGGAAAATGAGTTGCTCCCAATTTTCTAGGCTGATCTGGGTGCTCGTGAAATATTCCTGGGGGAGGCCATTGCAGTCAAACAAGACTGCGCCGGTGATATGGCCTTGGTAATTGTAGATTTCGGGTGGACTGGAGCGAGGTTGGCGCAGGAGTCCGTTGGCCAATTGGGAAGGAGGAGGTGGCGGAGTTAAGGGAAGAGGACGGGAGACTGTGGTTTGAACTGACGCTACGGATCGGGCTGGCGTCGGGGCCGTGGCGATCACGGCGGCTGGACGATGGAAGTCTCCCGATAGGGCGGGATTGCGATCAAGAGAAGTGGAGGAAACCTGCGTCACCATGGCAGCAAAGGAGTCGTGAGCGGATGGAATTTTCTCTCCTTAGCAAGACCTTGGGCAAGGATTAAACTGCCCGGTGGAACTTACGAATAGAGATGCACAGCCTGGGGGAGGGCTCACCGTTCTGATGCTCTGGACGAGGAACTACAAACGTTCCGGTCATTTGAGGAATCAGGAACTACAGACATGCTTAGCTTGCCCAAAAATGCTCAGTTGCTAGAGCTTGCTGGCATTCTGCCAAGGGCTCTCCAATGGATAAAAAGGGAGGCATGCCATAGACATATGGCGATAGAGCAAAATGGAACCTTGCAGGTATCGGAGGTTGTTTGGGGCTAAGTTTGGGGGCTTTTGGGTCTCGATCCAGAATTCAGTTAGCCTTGAGGGCCCTTGTTGTAAGAGGAGCGTTGGAATATTGCAGGGAGTTCCACTTGTCCTTGGTGCTCGCATTCAAAGTCACGAGTTATCCAGTCTTCTAAGACAACCTGATCTAGACGTATCAGACCGTCGCATTTAGGCGAATACGCCTGGCTCGCGATCGCCCAAGCTATTCCTCTGATCCAGTCTAGGGCGGTTTTTAGACCTGATTCCCGATTGCCTGGCCGTCCCGTTTCTGTCACGGGTGTGGGACTGACCCAAATGCCGTGGCTACCTAGAATAATGCGTGCAAGCCCGGTGGAGCGAAGTTGGTGAGTTCCAGAGGTCATCAACTGAACGTGATGAACTCCCCAGCTTTCCAATACTGGTAGGCTGAAACGGAAATTACCCAAGGTAGAAGTGGCACAGGGCTCGATCCAGGTTTGGGATTTTGGATTGTGTTTCGCTGTGGCCGGAGCTTCTCGCTCGAAGATGCTCCAAAGACAGGGAGCTGGAGAGCCTGCGGATACAAGGATTGGAAGCTGGCTGTTTTGGCTGGCGAGCTGGGCTACAGCGATTTCCCTGCGAATGCTGCCCCCTAGCACCAGTACTCCATCCGCAGACTGGTGAGCTGCTTGGTAAAGCTGAATGCTGCGATGGAACAGTAGACAGCTCAACAATCCCAGGATGGCGATGAGACAATATCGTTTGGCTAGGCGGAACTTTTGAACTAGGGACAAGGGTCTAAGGGGAATGGCGTGGATCTGACGATTAAGGGCCAGACTGCTCCCATAGAGGTGAAGCTTTCATTCCTTTCATTCCCATTGGCGACTAGTCCGAGCGTTTCTTCCGTAACTTTTAGGCTGATTCGCCGTTATGGAGGGTGAATAGTGATGGACTTGTTGCTGTAGCTACACAGTTCGTCAGATCAGGCTTGGTGTCGGTCATGCCATAGGTTTGAGCCATAATGCTTAGCTTTTGCTGGGTTTATGCTTCTGTTCATCGAGATGACTTAAACTTCCTTGAGGTGAAGATTCTCTCGGCCTACTGGTTTTTGATAACTATCCACTTTCTAGAACTGGCACAGTCCTGTGGAGGTTCTAGAATTTTCCTCTTAACCTGGGTGATGTCTGGTGATAAGAGCCTTTATCTTGCCGATTACTAGGTAAAATTCTTGGGCTGATCTCAGATAGTTCTTATGTGGATAGTTCACGTTTGCTACGTATCGTAATGCCGTCGACTTTGATGCCTAGGCATTACCGTTTTTCCATAAGTTGCTTCTGCCAGCAGAATACACATGAAGCTATTCAAATCCTTTCCTTCCACCCAAGCCATGTTGTTTGCGGGGGCGATCGCAACGACGTTTTCGCTATCCCTCGTGGCACCGGGCAGTTCAGTCCGAGCCGCTTGGCAAGAAAGCCCTAAGGCGGTCGTTGACCAAGCCTGGCAAATTGTGAATCGGGAGTATGTTGATCCGTCCTTCAATTCCCAGGACTGGCAGGAAGTACGTGGCGATCTGCTGCGTAAGGATTACGGCACCCGAGAGGATGCCTATGAAGCCCTACGGACTGCTCTCAAGAGCCTTGAGGACCCCTACACCCGCTTCATGGATCAGAAGCAATATGAATCTCTAACCAACCAGACCTCGGGCGAGCTTTCTGGTGTGGGTATGCGGCTTACTCAGGATGAAAAGACCAAGATTCTGACGGTTTCTGCTCCCATTAAGAATTCACCGGCAATGGCTGCTGGTGTTAAGGCAGGCGACCAAATTCTGAAGATTAACGGTGTGCCTACCAAGGGCATGACTGTTGAGCAGGCTGCTGAGAAGATCCGTGGCAAAGAAGGCACAGATATTAGCCTCGAATTCCGCAGTGAAGGCCGTAAGGTCGTTCGTAAGCTGACCCGTGCTCGCATTGAGATTCCTAGCGTGGAGCACAGCGTTCGCCAGGAAGGTTCCGAACGCGTTGGCTACATTCGCCTGAGCCAGTTCACTGCCCATGCTGCTCAAGAGATGCAGGCTGCCATTAAGGACCTTAATTCCCAGGGGGCCGATGCATTTGTGCTTGACCTGCGAGGAAACCCTGGTGGTTTGCTTTATGCTGCGATTGATATCTCGCGGATGTGGCTTGAGGAAGGAGAGATTGTTCAGACAGTTGACCGCGAGGAGCGGGATGAACATATCAAGGCAGACAACACTGCTCTGACGGATCTGCCACTGGCAATTTTGGTTGATAAAGGTTCTGCGAGCTCCAGTGAGATTTTAACTGGTGCCTTGCAGGACAACGATCGTGCAGTTGTGGTGGGCAGTCCTACCTTTGGTAAGGCACTGGTTCAGTCGCTGCATCCTTTGTCTGATGGGTCTGGTATTGCAGTGACGATCGCACATTACTACACCCCTAAGGGAACTGACATCAGCAAAAAGGGCATTATGCCTGATTTTGAAGTTGACCTATCCAAGCGTGATCAAGAGCGTCTGGCAAATAATCCTGATGCTATCGGTACGCTAGAAGACCCCCAATATGCCAAGGCGATTGATCTGATTCGTGAGCAGCTTTAGGGGCTGTCTCGCTAAGAGGTAAGGTTTCATAGCTTTTGCCTGAAGGTGGGCTGATTTATAAAAAAGATCCTGGGAAATTATCATCCAGGCTCTTTTTTATCGTTTCATCTGGGAGAACTGCTCAACCCTTTGAACCGTCTAGAGTGGCAATGTTCCGTGAACTTGGTTTGAGTCACCCTGATTTTGCTGTTGAGGGAGCAATTTTAGTCGTTTGGAGAGCTACCAGACGACTCGAGCACTAGATGCTGTTGGCTTGGTTAAGCTAACGATGATTTCGTCGACAACGGGATGAATGTTGTCAAAGCTTTTGTGATTAGAATCGACCAGTTCGTCGCCTAACACCTCTCTTAGAGCTTGAGCCTGGTGGGCATCTTCTGGAGTGGGCTGGAGCCGAACAATGAGTTGGGATTAGTAGCCATCTAGACTGGTGCCTTCCAGCATGACGGTTCCCCCGTAATCCCAGGCAAAACCAGAGAGTTGAAAGGGGCCGATAATCGCTTCCAGCTCCTCTAGGGAAATACCGGGTTGGATTCCCTCTGGGGTATGCCAATCGGCCCCTAGATCTCGGACTTCGGCAATTTGAGTTCGCGTTGCGTCTGCCCAAATGACCGTGAAGGATCGGTGCTCCCCGATATTTACTCTGGTGCCAGCTTGAGTAAAGCCTTCGCCTAGGGAGGCCTCGATGTCTTCGAGACGGGCGGGGTCAAAGATTTTGGCCAGATCACGATGGCTGGTCTCAGCCGTGATTGGGCCCACCGATCTGCCTGGGAAAATAACTGGGTCAAAGGCACTGGGAACGGTGGGAGAGGCTGTTTGACTCGCGAGATGAGGGCTCTGCTTGGTTGGTTTGGGTGGGGTAGCCGAACTGCTCAAGTTTTCCTGAGTGCTCTCTGGAAGCTCCTGCCCTTGCAGATCTGCTCCTAGACCAATGGCCAGAAGGCCCATGGCCATAGTGGAGAGTTTGAGCTTGGTGGTCTTCATCAGGATGTTGTTGAGCCGGTAGTTTCAATCGCAGAGAGTTGCTGGGGAGGATGCTTCTGGTGAGCCAGGAGGAACCTCTGTCCAGCTGCTGATCTATTTAGTTGCCTAAGCAGCTAGTAAATCTCCTTGCATCCCAGCGGATGGAGATTGGGGTTGTCTCTAGGAGCATTAAGGCCAAGCTGACTGTTACATATAGTTGATAGAGCAACATTTGGGGTAGGGGGATGACTCGCTTGAGCGCAGTCTGCTCTAGCCCGAGCTAAATTTAAGCTGGAAGAGCGGAGATTTTTTCGGGGGAGAGGGGCAAGCTAATGAGTTTGATCAGAGAGTTTTAGGTAAGTCTATTTCTGCACTTAGTTTGCGCTACGACTACAGATTTGCCCAGACGGTGAAGACCCATAGATAGGGTCACCCCCTACGGGGCGTTAATGGAGTGTGCCCTCTATTGAGGAAGGGTTGCCACTGTGATTGGGAACAGCTTCCATTTGGGGACGACGGTTAATCCCGTAGAATCAGAGGGATTGACCGATAGCATATAAGACTTCATCTCGGGCCAAAAGGATTTCGGTCACGGGAGAGGGTTTGGGGTTGTTGCTGAGTGAGTCTTGGCAATAGTCTGATGTTTGCTCTGGGGTAGATTCCTGGTAAAAGCCATCGGTTTACATTTGTTTTGTGTGAGTACCTGCCATGACCGCGATTTCTTCTCGCAATGTGTCTTTGCCGGAGCTGGCTAAGCAGACTCGTCGAGCTGCTCAGCAATTGGCTGCGCTGTCTGCGGAGCAACGGAACCAGGCATTGGAGGCGATCGCCCAGGCCCTGGAAGCTGCGACTGCAGATATTCAGGCTGCTAATCGAGCTGATCGGGAGATGGCTAAGGTTGAGCAAATTTCTCCAGCCCTCTATGCGCGGCTAAAGCTAGAGGGGGCCAAGCTGACAGGGGCGATCGCAGGGGCTCGGGACGTCGCTCGATTGGAAGATCCCATCGGTCAGGTTCAAATCCAGCGACGTATTGACGAAGGACTGGTGATGCGTCGGCTGGCTTGTCCAGTGGGAGTCCTGGGGATTATTTTTGAGGCACGCCCGGATGCGGTGATTCAAATTGCTTCCCTGGCGATTAAGTCAGGCAATGGTGCCATTATGAAAGGGGGCCGGGAAGCTGTTCGCTCTTGTAAGGCGATCGTCGAGGCGATTCAAACAGGCCTGCGTAACTGTGGCGTTGATCCTGCGGCGATCCAATTGTTGACGAGTCGGTCTGAGATTGCTGAATTGCTGAAGCTGGACCGGGATGTGGATCTGATCATTCCTCGCGGTTCCAATGCTTTTGTCCAGTATGTGCAAAACAATACGCGCATCCCGGTTTTGGGCCATGCTGATGGCATTTGTCACCTGTATTTAGATGCCAGTGCAGATGGAGAGAAGGCTGCACCTATTGTCTTGGATGCGAAGTCTCAGTACCCCGCAGCCTGCAATGCCATTGAGACCTTGTTGGTCCATGAAAGCTTGGTGGAAACGCTTTTGCCCCAGGTCTTTAAGGTTTTGCAACAGGCCAATATTCAACTGCGCTGTGATGAGCGAGTTCGGGCTGCCTTGGGGAAAAGTTATCAGCTAGAGACTGCCACCGAGGAAGATTGGACAACGGAATACAGCGATCTGATCTTGGCTGTGAAAGTAGTGGATGGTTTGGACGAAGCCATTGACCATATCAACTTCTATGGCTCGCACCATACGGATTGCATTGTGACTGAGGAGAACGAGGCTGCCCAGCAGTTCTTTAATCGAGTGGATAGTGCAGGGGTCTATCAAAATTGTTCAACGCGGTTTGCCGATGGATTCCGCTATGGCTTTGGGGCTGAAGTGGGCATCAGCACACAGAAGTTGCCTCCTCGGGGGCCTGTTGGTCTAGAGGGATTGGTCACTTACAAATATCAAATGGTCGGGGATGGCCATGTGGCAGCGAGCTATGTGGGCGAAGAGGCTAAGCCGTTTTTGCACGAGGATTTCTAGCTGGAAAGTGGTCTGAGCACTGGTGCTCGGCTCAAATTTCCACTCGTATTTGATTTCGTATTTGCCCCGTTCTTTGCCCCACGCATCTGCCCCTATGGATCAGCTCCACATCAATGCGCTTCGTTGCTACGGTTATACCGGCTATTTACCTGAGGAAACTCGATTAGGCCAATGGTTTGAGGTGAGCTTGACCCTCTGGCTTGATCTTGCGGCGGCTTCCCAGAGCGATCGCTTGGATGACACTGCGGACTATCGCCAAGTGATTGAGGCGGTGCGTGGAGTAGTGGAACAGGAGGTCTTTAAAACGGTGGAGCGTTTGGCCGGGGCGATTGCTCAAACGCTGTTGGACCTGAAGGTTTGCCAGCAAGTGCAGGTTCGCCTGACCAAGCTCTCGCCCCCCATTCCCAACTTTAGTGGTTCTATCACCGTTGAGTTGACGCGATCGCTTTCAGCTTCCTGACTGTTACTGCGGAGCTTCTTCGATGGCAGGCAAGGGATTCTCTCTGACAAGCTTCTTGACTACGTTGTCTTAAGCTTCGTCTGCAGGATTACCCTCGTCCGTTGGCAGCGCCATCATTTCAGCCGGGTGACAGTCAATTTCAATATTGAAAATAGACCCTTTAGGCTCATTGGGCTGGACGTAAATGTTGCCACTATGGGCCTCAATTGCCATTTTGCAGAAGGCCAACCCTAAGCCGGTTTGCTTGACGCCGGTTACCAGGTTGTCTACTTCAAACTTTTCAAAGAGCCGTTCTTGGAGATCCGGGCTGACCCCCGGTCCTTGATCGATTACTTCAATACGCAGCCGTTCGTCGCGGGGGTAGCTGACGCGTACCGTAATTTGGCTATTGGGATTAGAGAACTTAATGGCATTGCTTAGCAGGTTATCCACCACGCGGCGTATCAGCAAGTGGTCGGCTAAGACTGGAGGAGCCTGCGCTGGCAATACAGTCTTGAGCTCAATGGTGCGTTGCTTGGCAAACAGTTGGAAGTCCTCAAGGGCTTCATGAAGCATTTCTGCGACATTAAGGTCCTGGAGGCGCAAGGCCATGTGATCTGACTTCAGTTTTCCTAACATTAAGACGCTGTCAATCATGCATTGCAGGCGGTTAATGGAGGCGAGGATTCGCTTGACCTGCTTTTTGGGGAGCGGCCCTTCTACAACGCGGTCCAAAACAGCAGTGGACATCGCAATGCTAGTTAATGGACTGCGCAGGTCATGGACCATCATGTGAGCCAAGTCATCCTGGAGATCGACGAGGTAATGAAGTCGCTCATATTGGCGGCGAATGCGCAACATGGCTCGGATTCGGGCGCGGAGCTCAACGCCGTCCACCGGCTTTGAAATAAAGTCATCGGCGCCTGCTGCAAGACAGCGCTCTAAGTCGTCGCTGCCGCTGAGTGCGGTAATGGCAATGACGGGGATATGTTGCCATTCACTATGGCTTTTGATGCGAGTGGCCAAGGTAAAGCCATCCATCTCAGGCATCATTATGTCCATCAATATGACATCAGGCTCATGCAGTTGTAGGTACTCCAGTGCTCCCTGGGCGCTGGAGACATAGTGCAACTCATAGGATTCACGAGAGAGGAGAACTTCAATTACCTTGAAATTCTCACTTTGGTCATCAACAATGAGTAGCTGAGGATGCATGATAAATGGGGTGATTACGTCCAGCACTCAAGCATTATTGCTTACCCTAATAATGCGGTTCAGTAATCGTTCTATCGTGATTTTTCTTTGGTCTAGATTCTAACGGGAAAAGACCGGTAAATTTACGAATCTGGGATAATTTACGTGTATCTACCCTCTGTGTTGAGGGCTTTCTCGGTTATTCCCCTTGTTTTCGAGAGAAATCTAACAAGTCTTATTTCGAAGTGCTTGAACTCACTGCAAAATGTGATTTGCAATGAGCTGATGAGCCTGTGCTTTCTACGTGAGGTCTGTTTGCAGCACTGAAAGTTGCTCTGCTTGTTGTGCTTAGATGTGTCGTCCTTCTAGAAAACTAAGAATCCAACAATTTCAATGAAGAAGGCCTGCTCCTTTCAAAGGAGCAGGCCTTCTTCATTGGACGTAGGGGAAACTATACGCCTACTGCAACTGGCTTTAGATTGAACTTCTTCATCACTCGCTCAGCCATTTGTGCTGGCGTGAGACCTAGGTCAATGAGTGACTCATTTGCGGTGGCATGATCAACCAAGATGTCTGGGACGCCGAGACGGAACAGAGGAACCTGCATATCTGCATCGACCATGGCTTCTGCGATCGCTGAACCAAAGCCGCCTTGGAGGCAACCCTCTTCCATCGTCACTACCTTGCCAATATTTTGGGCGAGGGGAAGAATCAGGTCTGTGTCGAGGGGTTTAACAAAGCGAGCGTTAATAACCGTGGCTTCGACACCATGCTCGTTTAGGAGCTCAGCGGTTTGCATGGCGGGGTTCACCATGGAACCGTAGGCCACAATTAGCACATCGTCGCCCTGGCGCAGGATTTCGCCCTTGCCGATTTCTAGAGGCTCCCAGCCTTCTTCCATCAGGGGAACACCATAGCCGCTGCCCCGGGGGTAGCGCATCGCGATGGGGCCTTGAGTGTGGTCAATGGCGGTGACCAGCATGCGCTGGAGTTCTGCTTCATCCTTAGGAGCCATCACCGTGAGGTTCGGAATATGACGTAGGTAGGCGATGTCATAGACACCCTGGTGGGTGGGACCATCGGCACCCACAACACCTGCACGGTCGATCGCGAAGATGACCGGCAATTTCTGGATGCAGACATCGTGGATGATTTGATCGAAGGCGCGCTGTAGGAAGGTTGAGTAGATGGCTGCGACGGGGCGCATTCCTTCGCAGGCCATGCCAGCAGCCAGCGTTACGGCATGTTGCTCGGCAATGCCCACATCGATGTATTGATCGGGGCATCGGTTCTGCAGGGTGGTTAGACCGGTACCAGTGGCCATGGCTGCGGTGATACCTAGGACTTTGGGGTTGTCTTCGGCAATTTTGGTCAAGGTCTCAGCAAAGACCTTGGAGTAGCTGGGAGGCTTGGGCTTATTGGAGGGCTTGGACTTACCGGAGGCGAGGTCGAAG
>CALLPZ010000450.1 GCA_938015405.1 uncultured Pseudanabaenaceae cyanobacterium | reverse complement strand
GGCTGAGGGGTTTGGTTTGGCCGTTTTGCCATCCCCGATTGAGGACTTTATCGACCCAGGGGCCTGCGGTGTTGATCAGGACTGCGTTGCGAGTATCCAGCTCGACGGTTTCGCCAGTGCGGGTGTCTTCGAGGGTGATGCTTTCAATCAAGCCGCCTTGGCTGGGTTGGGTGAGGCGGGTGGCGGCGGTGTAGTTGAGGGTGGTGGCTCCGGCGGCTTGGGCGCTGAGGACGTTTTCGAGGCAGAGTTGCTCGGCGTGGGCCGCTTGGGCATCGAAGTATTGGGCAGCTCCGGTGAGGCGATCGCCTTTGACGCCACGGTATAGCTGCCCGAAGGGAGCGGGTTTGAGCATGCGGTGACCGGGGACGGTGCGATCGAAGCTGAGGATGTCGTAGAGGAACATGCCTAGCTGTACGAGTTGGGGTCCGCGTTTGTTGCCCCGGTAGATGGGGATGGTCATTTGCAACGGCTGAACGAGGTGGGCAGCGTTGCTGAGGAGGAGTTCGCGTTCGCGGAGGGATTCGCGGACGAGGTTGAATTCGAAGTATTCGAGGTAGCGGAGGCCGCCGTGGATGAGGCGGGAGGACCAGCCGACGGCTCCGCCGAAGTCGCCTTGGTCGATGAGGAGGGTTTTGAGGCCTCGGAGGGCGGCGTCGCGGGCGGTGCCTGCTCCGTTGATGCCGCCGCCGATGATGATTAGGTCAAATTGCTGGTTGCGTAGGGTTGGGAGGGTTGCCATGGGGCCAGCGGTGGTTGGTATGACGGATTACTTGTCCCATGGTGGAGGATGAGTGCGGGGAATGGGGAGTGAGTAATAGGTTGTAAAGTCTCGTAATTAATGACACAAAAAAGCCTCTCTGTTGGGGAAGAGAGGCTTGGGGGGCTGATGAGGCAAGTCGCAAATCAAGGCAGCCATGAGGGCCAGCCCTCAAACTCCCGCCAATTGGGGGACGAAGCTTCCCCCAGATGGATTACCCCCCTCCTAATGAGTCTGGGTTGCTTCACCGCTGTCCATAGGTACGGTGGGCACCGCTATATTGAGGGGCGTTGTTGTGGGGTCGGGCATTTTGGGGTCAGCATGGGGTTGGTCAATACAACTCCAAACGCTCCTTACAAGACTGTTCCTCCCCTTTTAGAAGGGGGAGGTTAGGAGGGGGTCTTTGTCTTTGGGGTTGTTTGGCAGTTGATCTAGTCTGCTGCGCCTAGCAGTTCTTTGGCCCAGCGATCGACGTCGTAGGCTTGAATCGACTTGTACATGCGTTCCATGCGTTGCTGTTGCTCTTCTAGGGGCATGGCTAGGGCTTCGTCGATGGATTCGTCCATTTTCCGATCCGCGTAGGGGTTGGTGAGGACGGCGTCGGGGAGTTCGACGGCGGCTCCAGCAAATTCGGAGAAGACGAGGACGCCGTCTTTGCCACCTTTGGCGACGACGAATTCTTTGGCGACGAGGTTGAGGCCGTCGCGGAGGGGGGTGATCCAGGCGATGTCGGCGGCGGCGTAGAGGGCCAAGATCTCTGGCTGGGGTAGGGGAGAGGTGAAGAGTTGGACGGGGGTCCAGCCGAGGTTGGCAAAACGGCCGTTGATTTTGCCGACAAGTTGTTCGATTTCTTCTTGGGCATCCCGGTAAATGCGCATGCCTTCGGCGGCTTTGGCGAGGGCGACGATGAAGGTGAGTTTGTTGATCAGTTCGGGGCGACGCTCTAGCAGGCGCTCGTAGCAGAGCAGCATCTCTTTGGTGCCTTTGACGTAGTCAACGCGGCCTGCGGAGACGATGAGTTGGCGATCGCCTCCCATTTCTTCGCGCATTTCTGCCACACGTTTTTGCACTTCGGGGCGTTCAACAATCTCTCGCAGGCCCTCGGGGTTGGTGCCGACGGGGAAGGCTCCGAGGTTGACGAGTTGCTCTTTGTAGCGGACCTGGGAGGTCATTTCTGGGGCGGTTAGGGCAGAGCCTCGGGGGGTGAATTCTTTGGCGACGGGCTCGCGTTTGACGATTTCGATGTCGCGGAAGCCCTGGGCGATCGCCACGAAGTTCTCCACATATCTGGGGATGTGGAAGCCAACGACATCGCAAGCCAGCAGGCTCTCGACAATTTCTTCACGCCAGGGCAAGACGTTGAAGGCGTCGGGGCCAGGGAAGGGAGTGTGGTGGAAGAAGACAATTTTGGCCTTGGGCCGCTGCTGGCGGATGTAGTAGGGCGCCAGCCAGAGGTTGTAATCGTGGATCCAGATCAGGGCATCCTCGGTGGCATCTTCGCAGGCCGCATCGGCAAACATGCGGTTGATGGCTTTGAAGTTCTCCCAGTCAGAGGATTCGTAGGTGAACTGCCAGGGGAAGGAGTGCAGGATGGGCCAGAAGGCTTCCTTGGAGGTGATGAAGTAGAAGTCCTTGACCTGCTGGGCAGTGAGGGGAATACGGCGCACGCTGCCGTTTTCGTTGCCTTCAAAGCTCATGCGCTCTTGAAAGTCAACTTTGCCGCTGTCCTCAACTTGTTTCCAGGCAATCCAGGTGCTTTGCTCGGCACTGGCAAAGACGCTTTTGATCGTAGGCAGAATGCCGTTGGGGCTCTTCTTCTCTTTGTAAACAGTCTTTCCGTTCTCCACTACCTCATCGTAGGGTTCGCGGTGGTAGAGGATGACGAGGGAAGATTTCATTGTCTAAAAATAATTTGGAAAGTTTTCAGCGATCTCTATCTGGCTGCGTTTCCACATATCAAAGCAATGACCGAGAGGGCTTAACTTAAAATCCCTCACGGCCTTCACTCCGATGCATCTTTTAAAATGCCCAACCCCTAAAAGCCGCCCAAAGGGGGCAACTTTCAGACTCATACTTGCGCGGCCTCTAGGACCTTGGAGAACCTCTCAAGTGAGGGGACAGTCCCCAGCGAGCAGTCCCAAGGACATCGGCCAAATTAGCCGTCCCGAAACCGTGTTGACACAGCATGTTGTTGGGATAAATCAAAACAAAAAGGGCAAACAACAGGTGAAACAAGGGTGTGGATGATTTCCAGCAACGGCCTCTTACCCAATGGCCACGCCTAGCACCCTGGAAGGGTCACATCTCCCCAAGGTGGACCTCACTTAAAGCTTCGGACCTAAGAGGAATCTCTTCAAGGGTCCTTAGGCTGAAAATGTTGAAACTCACCCAAGTTCCAAGCCAAAGGAAGCCTACTTCCCTTTATTCGCAGGTCTTTCACAATGGGCCGATTGTAACATCCTCCCCTGCCTGGACTGGCTCCTCCCACATCACCAACAAACCAGGACCACGAACGGCTCCTTTTAGGCGATCGCTATCCTGCATTTTCCTCTACCAAGGGTTTACGAATCATTGAGTAGCCCGGCCCCAGCGCAAAGGCGAGCTGGGTCAAGGTTAGAGTGATGGCAACTTGCCCGAATCGTGCCAAATGATACAAGCCAGCAAATCGGAACCTACGCCTCCCACTCAGGTTCCCGCCACAGGCCTCAAAGCCAAGGCTAGCCAAAGCTCCAAGGCTAGCCCCCCTGTTGAGACAGCCAGCCCCAAACCTCAGAATTGGGTGCAGCTCGAGCAAGAGGAAACGGATGCCCTGATGGCCTGGGCGATCGCCCAGACAGAACCCGACAAAACCATGTTTGAGACGGGGCAACGGCTGGCCCAACGGTTGGGCGCCCACCCCCGCTCCGATGGTCTGACTGAGCTAGGCTTTTGGGTCCCGGAATTGACGGGGCAAATCATGCCCGCCGAGCGCAATATCTACATCGAAGTCTTCACGCCACTAGAAACGGTAGATTTCAGTCAGGCCCAACAAGTCATTCCCTTTCGCTACGAATGTGTGGAAGTCCCGGTTCAGGGGGAATTTGCCTGGGCTGTGGTCAGTGGCATGACCGTGGGCAACCGAGAAGCCATGGGGAGTCTCTATTGGCTGCGCTATCGCGATCTCAATGATGGCCAGCTCTACACCGTGCGAGACATTGCGCCCTACTCCCTGCCCTATGGCATTTTTGCTCCGGCGGAGCTCTATGACATGGCTCAGTTGCAGCGAGACCGGGGCGATTTAGCCTATTTGGAAGCCAGTGCGGCAGCAACACCAGTCACCCCCGCAGCAACTGGCAATGAACCGGCCTTACCTCGCGTCCCGGCTCCCACGAATATTCTGCAACTCCATATTCCCACCGCCTCTGAGGAAGGCAGCTTGGCTGGGCTCACCCGCATTTATGGCGCGATCGCCGAAAAGGTACGCAACGACGAGCCCCTGACCCCAGCCGAGCAAACCTACATCGGCTACGACGCCATTCAGCTACTGCCCACGGAACCCACGATTGAATATCGCTCCGAGGACGGTGCGAGGAACTTCTTCAGCTTTGATGAGGGAGAAGACACGGTCTACGGCACCCTTGGCCCCGTTTGCACCCAGGAAGCCCTCAGCATCACGCTGCAACGGCCCAATACCCAAAACTGGGGCTATGACGTGCCCATTCTGGGGTCCTCCACCACCAACCCAGCCCTATTGGGCAGTCTGCGCCCCGATGAAGTCATTGATTTCATTGCAACGTTGCACAATTTCCCTGGCCAGCCCATCCAGATCATTTACGACTTGGTCTATGGCCATTCGGATAACCAAGCCCTAGAGCTGATTAATCGCCAGTTTGTCGCCGGTCCCAATATGTATGGCCAGGATTTGAGCCACACCATGCCCATGGTGCGAGCAATTTTGCTGGAAATGCAGCGACGCAAAGCCAATGACGGCATTGATGGCATTCGCATCGATGGGGGCCAAGATTTCCGCTTCTTCAATCCCCTTTCCGGGCGATTGGAATATGACGATAACTATTTGATGGCCATGAGCGATGTGGTCCAAGACATTGAGGGCCATCAGCGTCTGCTATTTACGATTTTTGAAGATGGACGCCCCTGGCCCGAGGAAGGCTGGGAGTTCAAGTCCACCTATCGCGAGCTCGTTGAGTTACGCCCCGATTCCTTCCAATGGGGACCACTCATTTTTGCCCACAATACCCCTGCCCTGAAGGGCTTTTGGGATTACAAGTGGAACCGAGTGTTGGAGGTGATGCAACAGGGCGATCGCTGGATCACGGGCTGCGGCAACCACGACACCATTCGTCGGGGCACCCAGATTGAAACGGATCCGGTGGAAGATGGCAAAGAAATTAACTGGAACCTGGGTGAGACTCTGCCTGAGGTCTTGGACAATGCCTACGACAACCCTGGCACGAGCCTATGGGTCTATGGCTTTAGTCCTGGCCTGCCCATGGATTTTCTCAATGGCATGATGCACAGTGGCTGGGGCTTTTTCCGCAACACCGATGAACTGTATGGCGTGAAGGTTGCCAGCGAAGAGATTGGCTTTCTCCATTGGCAGGTCACGCAAGAGCTGTATGAGCAACCTCAGTTTTTCACCAACATTAAGCAGTCAGGCTTTAAGCGACTCTCCCAACTCCGGCGCTTTGCCACAGTCCTCGCCGACACGATGGAGAAGTACGAATATGACCTAGACCAAGTGGCCAGCAGCTGCCGCGAATGGGGCATGAGCGGCAGAGGGTTAGCGCAAGAGGTGCCAGCACTGGTGACGTTCTTCCAAACGCTAGAAGCCATACAGCTCAAAGCCTTTGCTCGTCACCTCATGGAAGACAGCCATGAGTTTAGTCGGGTGTCTCACTTTACCGAGGATGTGGATAGCGATCGCGCGGCCTTTAATCTCAGTCTGCGCCAATACCGTCGCCAAAATCCATGGCTGATGAACAACTTAGATGGAACGGATCGCTTCAATCGTATTAACGAGTTTGGCTACACGCTGTTCTATGGTCTGAGAACACAGCCCAGTCCGGCAGATTCTAGTCCGCTGGAGTCGGCGCAATATAAGCAAATTGCCATGCTATCCCACATGGGGGGAACCCCAGCCCAAACGGCGCTACTGGATTGGCTCCAGCTCACCCCCAGCGAGTGGCGCATTGTGCTGCAAACGCCAGGGCTAGGCGTGGAAAGCATGGCGGATCTCCAAGGGCTGTTACTAAAAGACAGCCAAGCCCTGTTGTTGGAGCGAACGATGGAGGCTTAGGACGTTTTCAAGCGATTTCAAGCTTCCGTTTCTAACCGCGAGGCCCCTCGAATCGCGCTACATCTTGGACGCAAGAATTTGCGACAGCGACCCGGTTAATGAACTCCCATTCCTAATTCTGAATAATCGTGGCGTGATCGCCCATTCTTCCGGGTCACGCCCTACAGTCAAATCGTCCTTCCATTCCCTACATCGCCATGAGCCAGTCCCGTTACATCATGGCCCTTGACCTGGGCACCACTGGCAACCGCGCCATCCTGTTCGACCGCGATGGCAATATTGCGGGCCAAGCCTATAAGGAATTGACGCAGCATTATCCCAAGCCAGGCTGGCTAGAGCATGATGCGATGGAGATTTGGGAGGAAGTGCGCTGGGCGATTAAGACAGCGGTGGCGGATGCCAAAGCAGATCCCTCAGAAATAGCTTCCATTGGCCTGACCGTGCAGCGGGAGACCTGTTTGCTGTGGGATAAAACAACGGGACAGCCGTTACATAAAGCGATTGTCTGGCAGGATCGGCGTACTGCTCCGTTGTGTGACCAACTGCGAAGCGAGGGAAAGGCGGCGCTGGTCTATGAAAAAACAGGGCTGATTCTGGATGCTTATTTCTCAGCGACGAAGCTGAATTGGCTGTTGGATGCGGTAAAGCATCAGGGTGTGAATGACCTGAGCAATGTTTTAGCTGGGACGGTGGATTGTTGGGCACTGTGGAATCTTACGGGCGGCAAGGTCCATGCCACGGACCACAGCAATGCTAGCCGCACGATGCTGCTGAATATTGATAGCCATGAGTGGGATGGGGAGCTGCTGGAGCTGTTTGGCATTCCGGCGAGCTTGATGCCGGAGGTGCGGCCTAGCTTGGGTGAGTTTGGGGTATTGGATAAGAGCATTCTGGGAGTGGAGATTCCGATTACGGCGATATTGGGAGATCAGCAGGCGGCGCTGTTTGCCCATGGCTGTGCTCGTCCGGGCTTGTTGAAGTGCACCTATGGCACGGGCAGTTTCCTGGTGGCTCACACGGGAGACAGCGTGGTGCGAGCCCCTCAGCTATTGAGCACGATCGCCTGGAGTGAGGCCCAGGCTTCTGGTAAGCCTAAGGTGGGCTATGCCTTGGAGGGGGCGATGTTTACCAGCGGGGCTTGTATTCAGTGGCTCCGGGATGGGTTGAAGATTATTGAGACTGCAGCGGATACGCAGCAGTTGGCTGAGCAAGTGGAGGATACAAAGGGGGTTTATTTTGTGCCTGCGTTGAGTGGGTTGGGGGCTCCCCATTGGGATATGTCGGCGCGTGGGGCGTTTATGGGGCTGACTGGCGGAGCTCAGCGGTCACATTTGGTGCGGGCGGTGTTAGAGGCGATCGCGTTTCAGGTGAAGGAAGTGGTCAATGCCGCTAATTCGGCGGGGAAGGATCCCATTGCCAGGCTGAAGGTGGATGGGGGAGCTTGTAAGAATGATTGGCTGATGCAGTTTCAGGCGGATGCGTTGGGGGTTCCGGTGGAGCGGCCGAAGGTGATTGATGCGACGGCTCAGGGGGTTGCTTTTGCGGCGGGGTTGGCGATTGGTTTTTGGGATGATTACAGAGCGATCGTGGGGACGCGGGAGGTGGATCGGGTGTTTGAGCCGCAGGCTGGACGGGTTGCTGCTGAGCATTTTGAGATGTGGGAGAAGGCGGTGGCGAGCGCGAAGGATCTGGGTAGCTAG
>CALLPZ010000449.1 GCA_938015405.1 uncultured Pseudanabaenaceae cyanobacterium | reverse complement strand
GAAAATCTTTTGGTAAAGATTCTCCTCCGTCATACCGTCATGGCTTTCAAAATCGTGGGCGGTGGCAATCCCGTACCAGATACGACGTGTTGTCGGGTCCTGGGCCAAGTCCTGGCTAAATTTTGGGAATTTAGTTGCCATGGTTTAGTTAATAGCCCTCGTCATCCACTCACTGCAATGATTCGCGCCAGGAAGAAGGCCCAAGTGGTACCAATTCCTCCTAACAGGTAGTGAGCTACGCCCACTGCACGGCCCTGAGTGATGCTCAGTGCGCGAGGCTGGATTGCTGGAGCAACCTTCAGCTTGTTGTGTGCCCAAACGATGGACTCAATCAATTCTTGCCAATAGCCACGGCCACTGAACAGGAACATGAGGCTGAATGCCCAAACGAAGTGAGCGCCCAAGAAGATCAAGCCGTAAGCAGACAATGCGCTGCCGTAGCTGGTGATCACCTGGGAAGCTTGAGCCCAGAGGAAGTCACGCAACCAGCCATTAATCGTGATCGCACTGTTGGCAAAGTTGCCGTTGGCGATGTGAGAAATGGTGCCGTCTGCATTAACAGTGCCCCACACATCCGACTGCATCTTCCAGCTGAAGTGGAAAATAACAATGGAGATGGAGTTGTACATCCAGAACAGACCCAGGAAGACGTGGTCCCAACCAGAAACCTGGCAGGTGCCGCCACGACCTGGACCATCGCAAGGGAATCGGAAACCGAGGTTCGCCTTGTCAGGAACGAGTCGAGAGCTGCGAGCGTAAAGAACGCCCTTCAGCAGAATAAGAACCGTCACGTGAATCGTGAAGGCATGAATGTGGTGGACCATGAAGTCTGCAGTACCCAAAGCAATGGGCATAGCAGCAACTTTTCCACCGACTGCAACTACACCACCACCAAAGGCATGGCTGACAACGTCAGTCGCACCAGGAGCAGTAGAGCCACCAGGAGCTGCCGCATGGAGACTTTGAATCCACTGGGCAAAGATGGGCTGCAGTTTAATTGCTGAATCGGAGAACATGTCCTGAGGACGGCCCAACGCACGCATGGTGTCGTTGTGGATGTAAAGACCAAAGCTATGGAAGCCAAGGAAAATACAAACCCAATTCAGGTGAGAAATAATTGCGTCACGGACGCGCAGAACCCGGTCAAGGACGTTATCAACGTTCTTAGCGGGATCGTAATCGCGGACCATGAAAATTGCACCGTGTGCACCAGCACCAACAATCATGAACGCACCAATCCACATGTGGTGGGTGAACAATGAGAGTTGTGTGGGGTAATCCACAGCGATGTAAGGATACGCAGGCATGGAGTACATGTGCTGCGCAGTGATGATGCTGACAGAACCGCCCAGAGCCAAGTTAATGGCCAGTTGAGCATGCCAGGAGCTGGTCAGAACTTCGTACAGACCAGTGTGACCTTCGCCACCAAACAGCATGGGATCGCCTTTGTGAGCATTCAAGAGATCCTTGATGCTGTGGCCAATGCCCCAGTTGGTGCGGTACATGTGACCGGCAACTAAGAACATGACAGCGATCGCCACGTGGTGATGAGCAATGTCAGTCATCCACATGGAACCCGTGATGGGATTCAGGCCGCCTTTAAAAGTTAGGAAGTCAGAATAGACACCCCAATTACCAGTGAAGAAAGGCTTAAGACCTTCAGCAAAGCTTGGATAAAACTCAGCCATGCGGCTGGTGTCCATCACAAACTCTTGAGGAAGGGGAATCGCCGCAACGCTATCAATGACGCGTCCGCCCACAGTCATGGGGGTACCAGCATCAATCGCGTCCATCATCATGGTGGTCGGCAAGGACACATGAATCAGGTGCCCAGCCCACGCCAACGAGCCGAGACCAAACAGGCCGGCGAGGTGGTGGTTGAGCATGGATTCCACATTCTGGAACCACTCCAATTTAGGAGCAGCTTTGTGATAGTGGAACCAACCTGCAAACAGCATCAGGCCCGCCATTACGAGGGCGCCGATTGCCGTGCAATAAAGCTGAAATTCGTTTGTAAAACCGCTGGAACGCCAGAGTTGGAACAGACCAGACGTGATTTGAATGCCGTGGAAGCCGCCGCCCACATCACCGTTCAGGATCTCCTGACCGACAACAGGCCAAACAACTTGGGCACTCGGTTTAACATTCAACGGGTCAGTCAGCCAGGCTGAGTAGTTGGAGAAACGTGCGCCATGGAAATAGGCTCCGCTCAACCAAACAAACACAACGGCCAAGTGACCAAAGTGAGCACTGAAGATTTTCCGGGAAATATCTTCTAGGTCACTGGTGTGGCTATCAAAGTCGTGGGCGTCGGCATGAAGATCCCAAATCCACTTGGTGGTCTTAGGACCCTTCGCCAGTGTGCGGTCGAAGTGACCCGGCTTGCCCCACTTCTCGAAAGAAGTTGGAGTCGGATTCTTATCGACTGTCACCTTTGCCTTAACGCCACGCTCCGGTGGACTTTTTGTCATCGAGACTCTCCTCTCATAGGGACAAGGATTGAGGCCTCCTCCGCCCCAGACGACCTCTTACATCAGGAATGAAGAGAGCGCCTTATGTACATGAAATCCAACCCGATGCCCAATGGGCTTCGAGCTGAACTCTCAAGACCTACGTTTAGTGTGCGTGTGGCCTAGAACTCGAACCTGCAGCCTTAGAAATTAAAGACCGAAGACCGCAGCAACAATGAAGCTGGGGGGAGTTCTTTGAAAGCATTATAGGGGCCTCATCAAAGCGCTTTCTGGGGCAAGTAACAATAATTCAAACAGCCCGAACGCAAGCATCTAGGGGATTCGCACCTTTAAAGAAGTTCCCAAAGTCAAGGAGCAGGCGAGGGGTTTTTACAAAACGAAATCCATCCTTGCGTTTTGTATCTTTAATTAAATTTTTACCCGGGCAAAATCTCATTTCAATAGCTTGGATCAAACTCACCAGGACAATTTAGCTCGGAAGATCTATGGTTTGCCTTAACGATTGCCAGGAGTCCCAGACATCTAAATCTTATTTTCGGGATCCTTGAATCATCTCCTCTCAGACAGATTCGGAGATCATCAATTCCTGACATTGAGATTTGCTATGGCAAGAGCGGTTGCAAGCAGTGAGGAAGCACAATTTCAATCCGCTGGCTCGCTTATTGCCCCCTAATTTCATTGGATGAAGAGAAAACGCCGTGGGGATTTGTAAAGGCGGAAAAGACTTTTGTGAACAGGCAGTAGAAGATAGCCGCCCCAACGCCCTAAGCTATTGCCAGCAGGGATTTATTTATGACAAACCTCCGATTTACAGGAGCGTTTGTTTATACCGTCACAATGATTCAGGCCAAGGGTTTTACAACGGTCCGGAATCTGGTTGGTAGGACTTAGGTCAATGGAGTCTCGAGATCGCGTTCCCCAGGCTGACGCATCAGCCAAGACATAACGGCGATCGCATCTCAGTCAACAGATCTATATAAGGTATGTCACTTGGAATATGGCTGCTCCAATTCAGCCCCCAGGTGACCCGTGTCAATAGAACAAGCGTTGGTTCAGTCAAGGTTGAGGATGTGGGAATGCCAAGTTTCGGCACAAAATTCGACATAGGGCGTGGACTTTTTTGCTGGTTACTCGTCGGCCTAATCGTATTTGGCGGCACCGGCTGTAGCGCAGAGCAAACACCGGGTGTTCTGGTTCCAGCAGATACCCCAGTGCTCAAGCCAGAAAGACGAGGGGGACAGCTCAAGGAAGTCTCTCCACCGGTCGCGATCCAAAAACTCCGCCAGAAACTTGAGGACTACCAGCCCCAGGTCAAAATCCTCAGTCCCAGAGCCGATGAAGTTCTGAGCGACAACCAGGTTTCCATTCGCTTGGGAGTTAAGGATTTACCTACATATAAAGATCCGAAATTTGGCCTTGGCCCGCACCTTCAGGTGTTCATTGATGACCAGCCCTTTCAGAGTATCTATGACCTGAATGAGCCCTTGGTTATCAATGATCTCCGTCCCGGTAGCCATAGCCTTAGAGTCTTTGCAGCCCGTCCCTGGAATGAGAGCTTTAAGAATGAAGGGGCCTATGCCCAAACCACATTCCACGTCTTTACCAAAACCCCCGGTAACCTCCCTGATCCAGACCAGCCTCTAGTCACCTATAGCAGCCCCCAGGGCGATTACGGTGCGGAGCCAGTCATGCTGGACTTTTACCTCCAGAATGCACCACTGCATTTCATCGCCCAAGACAGCTCAAAGGACGACATTACCGATTGGAGTCTACGCACCACGATCAATGGTGAAAGCTTTGTTCTGGATCGCTGGCAGCCCATTTATCTCAAAGGGTTTAAGCCAGGGCAGAACTGGCTCAAGTTAGAGTTTCTCGATGAAAAGGGCGAGGTGTTGGAGAATGCCTTCAATACAGCAGTACGCCTCGTTAACTACAAGCCTGGCGGTAACGACACTTTATCCCAGCTCGTCAAAGGCAGCCTTTCAGCGGAAGACGCTCTGGGAATTGTGGACCCTGCAGCGATCAACAAGGTCCCCGTTACAGCACCCAAGCCGAAGGACGTAAAGCAAGAAGCCTCTGGAGATGGCGCTCCTGCCAAAGCCGACGATTCCCAATCCGAGAGTAGTTCCGCTACGGAAGCATCGGCGAAAGACAAAGCTGAGCCAAAGGCTGCTAAGACAGCAGTCCAAGCACCTGAGCAAACTTCTCCAACGAAGGCAGCGCCAGCGAAAGTTGCTCCCGCTCCCGCCATTCCGATCCCAATCATCCCCATTCCAGCCAAAGAGAAAGCCCCTGCAAAATCTGCAGAGAAAGTCGGAACTTCTGACAGTTCCAAATCTGCGACGAAGAAGTCTGTCGAGCAGAAATCTGAAACGCCTTCAAAGGCTTTAACGAAGAAAGAACAGCAACCTGCCCAGGCGCCCAAGGCGAAAGCAGCGGAAACCAAAGCGGCGGAAACCCCAAAAGCACCTAAGGTCCAACCAAGACCCCAAAAATCGGCAGATCCAAAACCCACGGCTGTGACTGCGCCGGAACAAAAACAAGCGCCTACTGCAACGGCCCCGAAGGCCAAGCCTGAAGCAAAAGCCCCGGCCAAGCCAGCTCCAGCGAAGTCAATCAAATCTGAGACGCAAGCTGTTCCCGGCCAAGCCAAAGCTCCTAAAGCAGTCGCGAAGCCGGAGCGTCAACCCGCAGCCAAGCCAAAAATCGAGGACGCTACTAAAACTCGTCCTGCAGCAAAGTCTGGCGAGAAAGCCACAGAAACGAAAAAGCCCTTCTGGAAACGTTTTCAGACGATGGGCAAAGACAGTACTGATAAACTACTTGAGCCAAAGGCGAAAAAGCCCAGCATCGTCACGCCTCCTGCTAAAAAAATCGAGGATATTCCCGGTGCTCTGACCGCACCTGGCTCTACAGCGCAGCAAAAGCTGGATGTAATCAAACCCAAGGCTCCGAGCAGCAAGTCTCCGAGCAACAAAGCTCCGAGCTCCAAAGCGGCAGACTCGAAGACTGCCCTCCCCAAAGCAGCAGCACCGAAGGTGAACCCACCTAAGGCTTCAACACCCCAGACGGCTGCTCCAAAAGTCGTTGCTCCCAAGCCAACGACTCCGAAAGCTGTTGCTCCAAGCGCCCCAGCTGCTGCGCCAGTCAAGCCGGTTCAACCTAAAGTTGTTGCCCCCAAAGCAGTGACCCCATCGCCTAAAGCACCGACGATCGCTCAGCCCTCAGCTCCCGCAAAACCGGCTGCTCCGAAGGCTGCCGCCAAACCTGAGACAAAGAGTCCTAAAGCGACGAACGAAGTCAAACCTTTCTGGAAACGTTTCGTTGGTGAACGTGCTGAGAACGGCAAACCTTCAGAGCTCACCAAACCAACGACAGGTGAAGCCAGCGCTCCAAAATCCAAGACTCCAACTCCTGGACAGTCGCCCGCCGTCAGGCCAAACGCCAAAGCGGCAACACCAATACAGCCCAAAGCAGTAACAACAAAGCCCACTCCAACGAAAGCAGCACCGACCCCAAAAGCAGCGCCGGTGAAATCTGCACCTGCTAAAACGGCAGAGCAAAAGCCAGCCGCCAAACCAGCGGTGAAATCCACGGCAACGAAACCCGTTGCGCCGAAGCCTGCTCCGAAGGCTGTAGCCCCCAAGCCCATCGCACCCAAAGTTGTGGCCCCGGCAGTTCAAGCCAAGCCACCTAGCACAGCGATCGCGCCGAAAGCCGAAAGCAAAACCAGCGCTCCAACCGCAACTAAGCCTGCTCCAGCCAAATCTGCACCTCCTGCCAAAGCTGAGCCACGCAAATCTTTCTGGCAGCGCAGCGCCCCAGAAAAGGACAAGGCGCCCAGCCTCTTTGAGCGCGAAGTCAAAGGCAAGTCCACAACTGAACCGGCTCCAACAAAAGCAGTAGAGAAGAAATCAGTTCCGGCGAAGCCTGCGGTTAAAGCAGCGACACCCAAGGCGGCCGTTGCCCCCAAAGCTGTCGCTCCTAAGCCAGTAGCTCCCAAGGCTGTGACACCTAAACCCACTGCAAGCCCTGCAGTCAAGGCAGTGGCACCCAAGCCTGTCAGCAAACCCACAGCAGACAATAAGACTGCTCCCACAAAAACCACGCCTCCCGCCAAAGCAGAGCAACGTAAACCCTTCTGGCAACGCAGCAGTGCTCCTGCTAAGGACAAGGCGCCTAGCCTGTTTGAGCGAGAAGTCAAAGGCAAATCCACAACTGAAAAAACGACTCCTGCAAAAGCAGTAGAGAAGAAATCAGTTCCGGCTAAGCCTGCGGTTAAAGCAACTGCGCCTAAGGCAGCCGTTGCACCTAAACCAGTGGCTCCTAAACCAGTAGTGGCACCTAAACCCACTGCGAGTCCTGTAGGCAAAGCATTGGCACCCAAGCCTGCCAGCAAACCCATTACAGAAACAAAGCCTGCTCCCACCAAAGCTGCGCCTCCTGCAAAAGCAGAGCAACGCAAACCGTTCTGGAAACGCAGCAGCGCCCCTGAAAAAGACAAAGCACCTAGCCTCTTTGAGCGAGAAGTCAAAGGCAAATCCGCTGCTCAAACGACTCCTGCAAAAGCAGTAGAGAAGACATTAGCCCCGGCTAAGCCTGCAGTGAAATCTACTGCACCAAAGACAAACGTTGCCCCCAAACCTGTGGCCCCTAAAGCGGTAGCTCCCAAACCCGCAAGCAAGCCCACAGCAGACAACAAAACGGCTCCCGCTAAAGCTGCTCCTCCAGCAAACGTGGATCAACGCAAGCCCTTCTGGCAGCGTAGTAGTGCCCCCGCGAAGGACAAAGTGCCTAGCCTCTTTGAGCAAGAGATCAAAGGCAAAGACGCCATCCCGAACGGAAAAGCTCTGAACGAATCTGCCAAAGCAGTAACGGCTCCAAAGGTCTCAGCTCCCAAAGCTGTAACCCCTAAACCCGTCACGCCTAACGTGGCCGCGCCTCGCGTCACGCAGCCCAAGGCCGGGGCGCCTAAAGCCGTCGCTCCGAAACCATCGGAACCGGCCCAAACGAAATCTAAAGCCGCCGTCGAACAGAAGAAGTCCAGGCCCTTCTGGCAAAGAGGTAAACAGGAAACAACTGTG
>CALLPZ010000448.1 GCA_938015405.1 uncultured Pseudanabaenaceae cyanobacterium | reverse complement strand
GATTGATCGTCGTGGCACGACGGAGTTGTATATGGCGCTGAATAAGGGCGGTGTATTCAAGTTATTTCGCGATGGCAAGCTGGTTCAGTCTGATACACAGTTCTCTCTACAACTAAAGCAGGGCGGCAAGCTAAAGAATGCGGTGGGCCACTTGGTGGAGGAGTACAATCTCAAACTAGAGGACGACAGCATTGTTATTCAAGGAGCTTTGGGCTGGGCGAAGCAGAAGCAAATGACGCCGTTGAATCTGATGATTTTGCGGGTGGTGATGCTGACGGTGGGGCGTTTCTATCCCAATCAGGTGCGGAAGCTCTTGCAGAAGATGTTGATTACCGGCAAGGATTCTGCGCCGTTTAAGTTTGTGCGTCAGTTGCAGTGGCAAGGTGATGCTTGGATGGTGACGGATGAGTTGAAGAGTGATGCTTGGGACCGGGTGGAGTCGGCGGGGATTGGCGGTGACCAGACTTCAATTTATGTGGTGATGAGTCGGACTTTTCAGCGAGGGCAGCTTCAGCCCTGGCTAGACCTGACGGAGAAGGCGAAGGCATTGCAGTCGGGGCAAATCCTAAAGCTAGAGCGTACGCTATGAAGGACTAGTGCAACGCCAGGGTGATAACTGGGCTGAGGCAACTCAGTGTCAGATTCCCCCTCCTGATGTAGTCGCTCAAGCAGCCGTTATAGCAAATATGATCGAGCATAGCCCTAGGAGCATTCACCCTTAGGGCTATGTGGGTTGGGCAGAAGCGATCGCTGTTCGCAGGTGTTACGACAGTGATGCTAAGGCTTTCACTGGTAAAAGGTTTTTACCCTCTAAATGAGTGGAAGGCTCTAAGCCCATCAAGCTTAAAATCGTTGGTGCTAGGTCTAAAGAATGCCCTTTAGGCAAAGATGGACCAGCCTCAATTCTCTCACCTTTAGCCATGATGAACCCATTAGAGGTGTGACTCCCGGAATGTTGAATGGGAACCGGGCCAATCCTGCCAATATCTGGATTCTCGACGCAGTCTATAAACTGAGACTCATCCCAAAGGATGATGATATCTGCGTCAGGCAAATCAGCATCGTATAAAGTCTCAAGGGTACGAGTTCGGACGATGCGCTCTACCAAGGGGGCACCTGTACGAGCATCGCGCAATTTCTCAACGTGGGCAATGACCTCATTGCATACCGCTTCATAGTTCTCGGCGGTAACGATGCCTTTTGGATCACGTCCAGCTAAGTTAATGCGAATACAGCCCTCAGAAAAACTAGGAAGGGCATAGGCTTTCATGCGAGACCAGGCCGGTGAGTACCAACTGGCTGGCTGCCAGTCAAACCCCATACTCCTATTTTGCATTGTGTAAGGAGAAACGAAATCCTCACTGTGCGTGATCCCTCGCTTGTCTAAAAGGCTCGCATAGATTCGATGGAGCTTCGTGGGAGTGACAGCACGTAGCCATTGCCTTAAAGGATTAGAATCATGCTTTTGAGACCAGAGACAACGATAGCCTCGCTGGCTTTTTTGCTTGTTTGAGAGTTCTTTTATCTCAGATTGGGATGTGGAATCGGCAAAGCCCACCTGGCCTGGAAAATTCCAGCGATATAGCGATTCCGGGAGGAAGAAGTTGCTGGTTAAATCTGGATTATAGTAAGCCCTCATTCCATGGCCTGAGAACACGATGATGGAGGCATTCTTCGGTGCTGCATCCATGATCTCACCAATGCCTTGATCGATGGCTTGATAAATCGTGACTAAGTCATTGTTGACTGGGATATCTCCCTGACTTGAAGCATAGGACTGAGCGCTTAATCGGTGACTGTGCCCAATGGAGTGAGTCTCAGAAAATACGGTTAAGAAGAGATCCCAGTCCTCTTGCTGCAATAGGTCCTTACAAATTTGAGTACGGCGAGTGATGCCTTGCTGTAGCTCTTTTATGAGTTGATTGACTTGGCGCTGGTCGTAAATGTTGGCATGGTCATTGCCAAAGGCTGGATGTTCTTTATATTTGCGACGAACAGAGTCTAATAGGTCAGGGGGATAGGAGTAGCTAGGGGTTTGCTGAGAATGAGCTCCCCAACCTAAAACTTGAATGCCATTGACCTGGTCTGATAGGCGGACTTGAGGGACATCGAAAATCGCAACCCTATGCTTTGAGGTATTCCCGAGTGCGTAGAATGGTGGGCAATCTCTATAGTCGTAGGCTTGGATCGCTTTGACTGTGTAGCTTGCCGCGTCTAGTTTTGCAGGTCCCCAGTAACCGGTTGTTGGAGGAGAACAGCCTGTGAGAACTGTTGTCCAAGGTGTTTCAGCTCGATAGATATCACAGTTCTCTAGATCACCATAGCTTCCCGAATTTCGTAGCTTTTCTAGATTAGGGAGCTTTCCATCTTGGAGAAGTTTTTGGATGACTAGCGAATCGCCTGCATCTAAGCCAATCGCAATAACAGGTTGAGCCATTGTGAAATTTATCTAGAGATGTTTAAGTCGACTATATGAGCCCTGCTGCAATTCAAACTCTGTGACACCGAAGAATTGGTAAGGCCTAGTCTCATACATGACTAAAATCTGTATTTCCAGAAAAGATATAAATTATTGATATGTGAATCTATCTACTTTAAAGAGAAGCCGCTAAATTACTAAAGGGTATGAGCCTAAGATCCTAAGTGTTGAGGCTTGATAGAACTTTTGAATCCTGTGCCTTGCTTTTGATTAAATGCATCATGGCTTGATGCATTTGGGCTGTGGCCTGCATTAAATCATTTTTGTCTAGCTTATGCTTTTGAATCATTGGTAAGGCATTCATCTGAAGTGCGACGAATGCATTGTTTCGCATCTCAAACGTGGCCCGCTCCACATGTTCTTCCCGACTTCCTTCTGGAAAGTAGAGACGGGCTGTCATATGTTCCCCATGGCGATACATGAGGTGTCCCTGCTCGGGATTGATATGCATATGTCCCATGTGACTACCAAAGCAGTCCAGCCGCATGACTTCTTCGGCTTGCACATACAGTGAAGCCCCTGGACCAGAACCGACCCCTGGTACATCTGCCCAGTAGACTGCAATTACTCCACCTGAAAATGAAATTAGCTCTTTTTCCGTCGCTGTTTCGATGTCAACCCTTAGATGTTTACGTCGGTTTTCGTACCACAGTTTGAATAGAATGGGTGTGGGTAGTGTCGAGAACGCTAGCTTCCAAAAAGCCTGCCTAAGTTGGTTTCTTGATAAAAGCCATTTGGGATAAGAGCTCATAGTTATCACTGGATGGAATGTTTGAGGCTTGAGCCTTCTTTTTGCACGTGCTGGGTATCATTAGGATTCCCTGCTGTTTGTGGGGTAAATACAAGATTCATATTTGAGCATGCCTAAATGATTTAGGCCCCATCATTGAATGCGAAGTAATATTTTGAGACAAAAAGGATGGATGCTATGAAATCTTGTCGATGCTTTTGTTCTCTTTGATCCGTATATATTTCGTCTGAAAATAGTGTTTTAGATGACCAGATAAAATAAATGGGCTTCGCTGTCTCCATCTCAGCTTGAACCTGAATATTGCTGAGCTGGTCAGGCAATGTCTTGGTGAATCCATTGGCTTAAATTTAGGCATGAAAGGCAGCCGTCTTTTGCGTGAATGGATAAACTACACCCAGTGACATCCTTCTGTTCATGTACGACCCCTCGCCCCAGCGCGGACCTCAGACACCGGGCGAAAAGCTATTTGTGCGACTGCTGGTGATGGCGATCGCCTGCTTCTTGCTCGTAGAGCTAGCCCAAGACTTCACCCCAGCCAAGTTCAGCGTTCTATTCTTTTTCCTCTTTTGGTGCCCCCTTTTAGTGCTTCATGAGGCGGGCCATGCGTTGATGGCGCTTGTTCTCGGCTGGTCTGTAGAGCAGATTGTGATTGGCATGGGCGAGCCGCTGAAGCAGTTCAAGCTGGGGACGGTAGATGTGGAATGGCGGATGGTGCCGATTGAAGGCTTTGTGCGTTGCCGTCCCAAGGATTTGGACTGGCCCCGGCTGAAGAATGCGCTGGTGTACTTTGCTGGCCCTGGCATTCAGATTGCATTTTCGGGGTTGATTTTGCTTTTGCTGGGGCCAGAGCGGCTGTTGCAGCGCAGTAATGAGATTGGCTTAATTGCGGTTCAGGCATTGGCGGCAGCCAGTGTTGTCTCTGGCGTCATTAATTTGATTCCGTTTTCGGCAGAAACGCCGGAACGGAAGATTGTCAATGATGGTTTGGGAATTTTGTTGGCGCTGTTTACGCCTAGGGAGCGTTACTTAGCCCAGATGCAAGCGATGATTGCTGAGCCTGATGAGCGGAAGAGGTAGCGTCTGAAGCTGAGCATCAATGGCCTATTCCCTGGGGAAAGCGAACTCATCCTGAGATGAAGCAGTCATCAACTTTGTTGGCTGGGGCAACGATTGGCGAAATTTAGACGGTGGAGGCTGATGTTTGCGAGAGATTGCGAAGCAAGCTTCCCCTGGAATCGCGCTTTTCCTTCTCACAGCAGCTTCTCTTCTCTGGCAATCCATGGCTTTCGCCCAAGCACAAGACCCGCAACCCGCGTTGACCCCGCTCAAGATTACGCCCGAGCCTGACGAATCAGCCATTAGCAAACTGCTCAACTGGATTGTTGACGTGGGCATTAATGGCTTTGGTTTTTTGCCCTCGGCTCAAGAAGTCGCAGAGAAGCATTTGGCCAAGTCTAAGAGTCGGGAGGATGCGATTAGTTCTGTGATTAATCGGCGTTGTTTCCAAGCGGCGGGGACAGGTTTTGTCACAGGCCTAGGCGGCATGGTGGTTTTGCCCCTGGCCTTGCCTGCCAGTTTGGCCAGCTCCTATGCGTTGGCGGCCAATAGCATTGCGGCGGTGGCCTATTTGCGAGGCTATGACATTGACTCTGGGCGAGTGCGATCGATGGTGTTGCTGTGCCTACTGGGGCGATCGGCAGAGCGGGTGCTAAAGACTGCTGGGGTCCAGGTGACGAA
>CALLPZ010000447.1 GCA_938015405.1 uncultured Pseudanabaenaceae cyanobacterium | reverse complement strand
ATCTCCACTTGCCCATAGCCATCTGTCACAGGCTGGCGATGAACCTCAATCACACCAACTTGCAAATTAATCAGCCAATACTCCTGAATTCCGCTATTCGCATAAAGCGGTCCCTTCACATCTCGGTCAAACTCCACAGTGCTATCAGACACTTCAATCAGCAACAGCACGTCCGAAGGTTGGGGGTGCCTCAGCTCATAGCGTTCCTCAGCTCCTTTGAGCAGGGCCAAATCAGGCTCAGGCTCAGATTTTGGTCCGAGTTCAACCGGGTTCTGAACGCTAATCAACACCTCTTCGTCAATTCCCTGGGTAATTAGCCGCTTGGAAAAGACGCGATTGAGACGGTTGACCTGGCTGGAATGCTTACTGCCGATCGCCGCCATTTCCAAAATCTCCCCATTGATCAGCTCTACACGGTCGCCTTCAACCAACACCCCAGCCTCAATCATCTGGTGGTACTGCTCTAGGGTGAATGGCTTTCGTTTTAGCTGAACTGCCACAGTCATGCCTCTGCTTACGAGGGAAGGCCTAGGCTGAGCCCTCAAGATAGCGCCATTATAGCTTCACCGACTGGAGCCATAACTCAGAACATAACGTCGCTTATGCAGCATGCAAGCCTCTCTCAGCGTAGGCTTGAGCTGTCTTCAACGAGGGAACACTGTCTTAAATACTGATCGATGCAAGGAGAGCCTGAGCAACTCCTGGAACAGCCGGCAATAGCGAGCACAGAGGATTGCGGTAGGCTGACCCTGGTTCAGACTGCTCTCGAGACCTAAATCAGACCCACTGGCTGCACCCTTCTCTTGACTGAGCGAGGTTGCGAGATAGTTGTATATTCAATTTATTCAATGCGATTTAACACCTTCAAACCTGTGCTCTTGCTCGGTCTTCTGGCCCTGTTGCCAGGCTGTGGGCCTGGAGAGAGGACAGACGACGATGCTAGGACGGTGACCATCCTCGGTGTGGTCGTTGGTGAGCAGCAGGAGAAGCTGGAAGCTGCCTTGGCACCGTTTGAAGAAGCAACTGGCATTGATGTGGTCTATGAGGGCTCCGATGCCTTTGCGACGCTGCTGCCGGTGCAGGTGGAGTCGGGCTCGGCTCCAGATTTGGCGATGTTCCCCCAGCCAGGGCTGATGCGAGACTTTGCGCGATCGGGCCAGCTCCAACCTTTGGGGGAGTTGATGGATCAAACTGCCTTAGCGGAAGCCTACCCAGATGACTGGATTGACCTGGGTAAGGTAGACGGCGAGCTTTATGGCATTTGGTACCGAGCTTCGGTAAAGAGTCTGGTGTGGTACAACCCCAAGGCCTTTGAGGCGAAAGGCTATGCCGTTCCCCAGAGCTGGGAGGAGATGACGGCGCTCAGCGACAAAATCATTGCTGATGGCAGTACGCCCTGGTGCTTGGGCATGGAGAGTGGCGATGCCACGGGCTGGGTGGGTACGGACTGGATTGAAGACTTGATGTTGCGTACGGCAGGACCGGAGGTCTATGACCAGTGGACGGACCATGAGATTGCCTTTAATTCGGCTCCGGTGAAAGCGGCCTTTGAACAGTTTAGCGAAGTTGCTCTGGATGCTGATCAGGTGTTGGGCGGCCCCGTGGGGGTGATTAGTACGCCCTTTGGAGAGTCGATTAAAGGGCTGTTTGGGGACTCGCCCCAGTGCTACCTCCATCGTCAGGCCAACTTTATTTCCAGCTTTTTGCCAGAGGGCTTGAGCCCTGGTGAAGATGTGGCGGTTTTCCCGCTGCCGGGCATCAATGCAGAGTTTGGCTTGCCAGTGCTGGTGGCCGGAGATGCCTTTGGCATGTTTAACGACACGCCGGAGGCTCGCCAACTGATGGAGTATCTGACCAAGCCAGAACCCCATGAAATTTGGGCTGGGCTGGGTGGCTTTATTTCACCCCACAAGCAGGTGAGCACTGATGTCTATCCCGATGCGGTGACCCAGCAACAGGCGGAAATCCTGGCTAATGCGGAGACCGTGCGCTTTGATGGCTCAGATTTGATGCCAGGCAGTGTGGGAACGGGTACATTTTGGTCTGGAATTGTTGATTATGTCGGGGGAGATGATTTGGATGACGTGTTGAACGAAATTGAGGAGAGTTGGCCCGAAAATTAGGCTTGCATTTCTAATCGCTTCCGTAATGAATGTCTTGAAGTTTCCCTTCGCCAGTAATTGCCATGCAAGACGCCTCTAATCTGACTCGCATCCTGGGCGCGATCGCCGCTATCTTCCTGGGCTCCGGGGGCATCCTCGCCCTGTTCTACGGTGCCAACCTCATTGTCAACGGCTTCAGCCAGAAATGGCGAGATCGCATCCTGCCCTGGGTCTACATTGGCCCGGCCATGCTGATGCTGACGGCCTACCTGATCCTGCCGACTCTGCGAACGGTCTACCTCAGCTTTCTGGATCGCGGCTCCGAGAATTTTGTCGGGCTAAAAAACTACGCCTTTGCCTTCACCAATGATGCGATGTTGACGGCCTTCCGCAATAACTTGCTCTGGCTGGTGCTGGTGACCTTTATTAGTGTTGCCTTGGGTCTGGTGATTGCGGTGTTGGTAGATCGGGTCAAGTATGAACCCCTGGCCAAGGGCCTGATCTTTTTGCCCATGGCGATCTCCTTTGTGGGGGCCAGTGTGATTTGGCGGTTCGTCTATGCCTATAGCCCACCGGGGGCAGATCAGATTGGTTTATTGAATGCGATTGCCGTCGGCCTTGGCTTTGAACCCATTGGTTGGCTGGTCAACAAGTACCTGAATAACCTGGCCCTAATCGCCATTATGATTTGGCTGCAAACGGGCTTTTGCATGGTGCTGCTGTCCTCGGCGATTAAGGGCATCCCGGCAGATGTGCTGGAGGCGGCTCGGATGGATGGAGCCAATGAGCTACAGGTGTTTTGGCGCATCACAATCCCGATGATTCGTTCGACGATTTTAGTTGTAACAACGACTTTGACGGTTTTAGTGCTGAAGGTCTTTGACATTGTCTTTGTGATGACGGGGGGCAACTTGGATACCGATGTGATCGCCACGCTGATGATTAAGCAGATGTTTAAGTTTCGTGATTATGGAAAAGGAAGCGCGATCGCCGTTGTCCTACTCCTTGCCGTCATCCCCGTTATGGCCGTCAACATCCGCCGATTCCGTCAGCAGGAGGTGAATTAAATGGTTGCTCCTACATCTAATAGTCAATCCAAAAGCAGTGGCCTAGAAAAGCTGCTTTCCAAGGCTCCCGTTCATATTGCTGTTGTTGCTATCTCCTTCCTCTGGACCCTGCCCACCATTGGCCTGTTGATCAGCTCCTTCCGCAAAGCCGATGCTCTGTCCGAGACTGGCTGGTGGACGGTTTTTGAACATCCCTTTAACTTCACCCAATTCCACCTGGGCAATTACGTCGATGTGCTGACGGGTCAGGGCATGGGCCAGGCGTTTCTCAATAGTTTGGTGATTTCCATCCCTGCCACGGTGATTCCCATTGCCATGGCCACCTTTGCAGCCTATGCCCTAGCCTGGATGCGCTTTCCGGGGCGGCAGTTGTTGCTGGGGCTGATCATTGGCCTGCTGGTAGTGCCGCTGCAAATGACGCTGATTCCGGTTCTGCGCACCTATAACCAGTTGGGCCTCGCTGGATCTTTCCTCGCAGTGTGGCTGGCCCATACGGGCTATGGCTTGCCCCTGGGGGTTTATCTGCTGCGTAACTACATCGGTACCCTGCCTAAGGATTTGATTGAGGCGGCGACGATGGATGGAGCGTCTCACCTGAAGATTTTCACGAAGATCATTGTGCCGCTGTCTACCCCAGCGATCGCCTCCTTCGCAGTCTTCCAGTTCCTCTGGGTTTGGAATGATTTGTTGGTGGCGTTGGTCTACCTGGGCGGCAGTCAGGAAGTGGCGCCGGTGACGCTGGTGCTGCGGAA
>CALLPZ010000446.1 GCA_938015405.1 uncultured Pseudanabaenaceae cyanobacterium | reverse complement strand
CTTTTCCACGCCATATCTCCATCTTTCGATCTATGCAAGCCGCCATCAGTCTCCCAGATCATCATCAGCCCCGAAGCTATGAAAGGCACCGTGCTTCCAAGTCTGCAGCCCAGTCAACGGGACAGGTGTACTTTATTCGCCATGGCGAAAGCACTAGCAATGAACGCAATATTTTCGCTGGAGTTTTGGATGTTGAGTTGACTGCCTTTGGGCGGATGCAGGCCCGCCAGGCAGGGCTGGATTTGAAGCGTAAGGATGTGCAGTTTGATGCGGTGTATGTCTCCCATTTGAAGCGAGCGAGGCAGACCTGCGATATCGCCTTGGCGGTGAGCAACAGCCTGAGACATCCGAATATCCAGCCTCAAATTGACCACCGTATTGGTGAAAAGTCCTTTGGCATTTTTGCTCAGCGCAATAAGAACTTGCTGCGTTTGGCACTGGGCTATGAAGGTTTTGAAAGGATGCTCCATTCCCATGATGAAACGCCACCGTCGGGAGAGCGGTTGGAGTTGGTCTATGAGCGGTCAGCTCGATTTTTTGAGGAAGAGATTACGCCTCGTTTGGAGCGGGGAGAAAATGTTCTGGTGGTTTGCCATCAGTATGTTCTGGAGCCCTTGGCGCTATATTTGAATGAGCTGCCTCCCGCTGAGTACCACCATCTGAAGCTGCCCAATGGTAAGGCACTTAGTCGAGACGAGCTGGTGGCGTTTCAAGAGAAGGAGTCGGGGGGAGTAGCTGCTCTGCGCAAGAAGGTGAATGACCTGGCGATTATGTGGGGCGTTGGCTTGAATGCGATCGCCTTCCTTTCCGGCGTGGCCCTCAAAGCCATTTTTCAAACTGCAGTGTTACCCGCCCAACTGTTCTCGTTGTTGATCGTGCTTTGTCTTGCAGCAGCAACGTTCTATGCCTATTTGGATATTGATTTTGCCGCCTGTCGTCAGAAAGTAACCACCACCGTTAAGACGGTTGTTAATGCATCTATGGCAGTGCGCTGGGTCATTGGGCTGGCGCTGTTGTCATCGGGGTGGCTGTACCAGGGGCCAGAGGATCTATTTAAAGTCCTCTGGCTTTTGCTATGGCTCGTGCCCCCTGCTTTGACGACGCCAGTGCTGTCGATTCTCTGGGGTGGCAACTTGTATCCAGCAGCGCTGCTGTCGCGCAATCTGTCGCTGCTGATTCCGGTGGTGTTGATTGCGGTGCTGTCGGCGGTGATGTTGCCGATTTCGCCGTCGAGTTTGAATTTCTTTTATGTGGTGTTGGCTTTAGGGTTGGCGGTGCCGGGCGCGATCGCCCAGGTCTGGCGCTCTCGTTCTCCAGTTGAGTCCAACCATCACAGCAAGAACTGGAAATTTATTGGCATCTTCGCCAGCGGATTGATGGCTTTTATTACAGGTGTTCAGCTCGCTCCCACTGGCTTTATTTCTGATATTTTCCTTGCGGCCCAGCCTGAGCGCTCTTTGGCTTGTCTTCAGCAATTCGGTTTGGCTCTAGTTTGCTTTCTGGTCATGCGAGCTGTGGCAGTCGCGACGGTGATGTATGCCAAGCGCTGGCTCGATTCTGCTGAGGCTCAGGATGCCTATATTTTGCTAGTCAACCCTAATTTCTTTCTCTGGGTGGCATTGTTTGCTGGGGTCAATGCGACGGTCCATCAAGGGGTCCTGGAATATGCCGTGTTTTGGGCTGCGCTGGGCTTCTTCTGCATTCCGTTGATTGAGCAATTATTTTTTATGAATGCATTCTCCAGCAGTTTGCTCAAGGAAGGGCTGCAATCCACGCGGGTTGGCTCGGAGGATGCGGAGCAGCTATTTCGTCAGTTAGACCGAGATGGTAGCCAGACCCTGGATCAAGGTGAGCTGGTGGAGCTGTTGCGGATGATTGAAGACAGCACCACAGGCCAACGCAACGCTGAGGATATTCGTCCCTATGTGGCGGAGCGGTTCTTTGAGGCGCTGGATGGCGAGGATAGTGGCGAGATTGATGCGCGGAAGTTCTCGGATTATCTGGCCAAGTATGGCTTGGTGGTTGATTTGAATGCGGGCTAAGCCCAATTGGCATCGCTATTGCGCTTAGCACCGCCTGGTGGAAATCCTCCTCCAGGCGGTGAGCCGTGGGTGCAAATGGCGAGGATTGGCAAGGCTGATGGGCTGCCTGAGAAGGGGCCTTTCCAGTGCCTGAACGTTTGCTGAATGAACTGCTCAAATTTACTCAGATGTCCCCCATGGAGTCTTCAGCCAAGGTTGGCAAAGTAGTTGGTGTGAAGAGCACATCGCCTTCTCGGCCCTCAATAACCCACTACTGCACCATCTCCCATGAGCACCACTACCCTCACAATTGCTAAGTCTGAATTGCTGGTTCGCGATGAGCGCAGTGACATCTGCTGTGACCTCAGCCGCTTGATTGAGCGAGGCGATGAGGGTCTGGTTTTCAATCCCGCTCAAGCCCATTTTGTCGCCCAGGCCCAAGCCCGTTTAGAGGCGCTAGTTGTCGCTGAGCGCCAGATGGTTGAGCTTGAGCTAGAAAATGCTGAGGCGACTGTTGATGGCCCAGATTTACTCTTGGGCGATAGTGTTGATGGCCCATTGGTGGGTGATGCAGATTGCGATCGCTTAACCCACCGGATGGACTCGGAGTCTTGCCGCTTTGAGGACAGCCTGGAGATAGAGTTTATGACGACTCGATTTGCACAGGTCGGCGAGGAGCTTACGGGTGAAGAGCTGGAGATGAGCCTAGCGTTTGATGAGGCAGTTGAAACCTTGAATACTCCGCTACAACAGGGAACGCTCTCTGGCTTAGGCTTTGGGAACAATCCTTTCGCTGCTTTCTTGACTGCGAATGTGGGCGGTTTCTCGACTGCGAATGCCCTGACCTCTGCGGCTAGCTAGCTTCTGCACCACTTAGTTTTTTGCTAGGTTTGAGTTATTTGGTTGATGGATTTTTGAGGTTCTTAAATTTATTTCCGCCAAGGCCATGCTGATTAAAAGCATGGTGGTCAAATGGAGCAGCTCTTTGAGATGGCTCAAGATGCAAACAGTCCCGTGCCACGTAGTAAATCTAAAAAGGCAAAGACGGATGGGGGCTGGAGCTGGTCAGCGAGCATGGCGACACCGATCTGGCGAGTGAGAGGAACCGGGAGCGATCGCACTTCAATGCCTTCTGGAATTGGTAAAGCTGCCAGCTTAGGCAAAATCGCCGCGCCCAGCCCCTGAGCCACCATGCTGACAATGGTTGAGTCCTCTTTGATTTCGTAGGCGACCTTGAGGGATTGATTGGAAGCGGCCCAATGTTCTTGCACGATGGTGGTGCATTCCGCATAGCTGTAGAGGATAAACGAATAGTCTGACAGGACCTTCCAACTGAGCTGCTTCGGAATGGCTTGGCGACTGGGGGGCAGCAGCACGACAAATTCATCATCGGCAATTTCCCAGGTTTCAAAGTCTGCCGAGCGGGGCAGAGGTACCAGCCCTAGGTCTGCCTTGCCTGTTTTCACCAGGTCTTCAATGGTGGTGGGGTCAGCCTCAGCGAGCTGCACTTCGATATCGGGGTAATACCGAGAAAACTGAGCAATTTTTGCGGGTAGCAGGTGGGTCGCAGCGCTGCGGAAGGAGGCAATACGCACGCGGCCTGAGTTAAGGCCTTTGGCACGGCCTATCTCGGTGTCAATTTTTTGGTTGAGCTGAATGATCTCTCGCACAGGCCCCATAAGGCGATCGCCTACTGGCGTGAGCTGGGCTCCGAATCTGCCCCGACTGAGGAGGGAGATGCCCCACTCTTTTTCTAGAGAGGCGATCGCGCGACTCACGGCTGACTGGGAAATCTCCAGCTGGAGAGCCGCTTCCGAAAAGCTCCCAGCTTCCACGACGGCGATGAGAATTTTCAGCGCTGAGATATTCACATCAACTACGCATCTCAAAGGTGGATTGAACAGGGCCTTGCGCTTGAACCAAGATTGTTAGTGATTGATGAATCTCTATCAAAAGTTGTATGACGCTGCGCCGTCGATGGCTTAAATGCCTCGCGTATCGGACGGTTCAAGCGTTCTCTCAGCTTGGGTTTTAGATGCGTATTCAGTATAAGAACAAACGGTTTGAGCTGTATAGACGTTCAGGTTGGACACCGACTCGCTTTGCGCATAGATGTCCCGCGTCTTGGTTTTGGTATGCCAATAGCATCGCCGTTAGCTTAGTGCTTAAGTTCGATTCAATTTATTCCTTAACCCAAGCGGTGAGGTCCATTATGAGCCCATCCCAAGTGTTATCTAAAGCCCGTTGTTTTGAACTTGTTCCCTATGAAAAGTTCCGCAACACTCCCGGCGTCAAGTTCTTTGATGTGACGATCGCCAACTCAAACGCCAGAGATTTGGTCATCCATGATGGCCCAGCGGTGAGCCCGAATAATAC
>CALLPZ010000445.1 GCA_938015405.1 uncultured Pseudanabaenaceae cyanobacterium | reverse complement strand
TCTCCCCAGTGGTTGGAGGGTCAAGCCAGGAAACTAGAGGGACAGGTCACCTGTGGTGTCTCCACGACGCTGGTTTGTGCTGCTGGAGTGGTCGAAGCGATCGTTGACTTGGCGAATAAGGAGCAGTGCGATGTGATTGTCTTGGGAGCAAGTCAGGAGAGTTTGCTACAGCAGGTGATTAAGGGAAATATGCCCGAAGCGATCGCCCACCAAAGCTGCTGTACGGTCATTTTGGTGCGAGGGCCACTGTCGAACTAAGGCTCGTTAAACCAAAAGCCTTAGCCGATGGCAAAACCACTGTATTGGCGCATAAAAGGGTCTTGGAATCCCAACACGATATCTTGCTTGGGGAGGCCCGCTTTCACGAGTGCGTTGGCAAAGCCCTCTTCAGTGCCGTCATGCTGAATCCAAACCTTGCCGTCTTTGATGTCGACATGGAGGATGCAGCCATAATTGCGATCGCCATTGGCATACCAGCCCACATTGACAATCTGATAATGATCGCGCTCTAAATCTACGATAAGTTGCTTTTCATCCTCGGGATGCTGAGGAGCATTGTGGGATTTAGCTCGCTCCTTCAATAGTTTTTGCACAGCTTCTCGATAACTTTGGAGGGTCTCACTCTCAGTGGTTACAGCCATTGCACGATGCTCTCTTCCTTGGGCTCATAAATGATTAGTCGCAGTTGGCTCCGCTGGATTGCGGTCTGCACAAACTTTAGGCGAAAGAACTCACGGTAGGTAGGCGCAGGCACAGCAAGGTATAGGAGCCGTTTCGGGTCGATTTCTTCTAAAGCATAGCGATAGTCAAGGTACTGACCATGGGCGGTATGGAATTCAGAAATATTGGATGCCCCGACAAAGCTCTTTACCTCCACTGCAATACGCTGCTCACCGCGTTCAGCGGCAAATAGCTTTTCTGCCCCTAAGTCGATGTACATCTCTACGCCGCCGACTCTAATTTCATAGGGGTCGTTGGTGACTGTCCAGCCTTCTTTCTGTAAGGCTGTTTTGACGACATTGTGGAAGAGATCTTTTGCCATAACGAAGTACTGGAGCCTATACCCCTAATCCCGCTTCGTCCTTATTGCCCAAGGTGAGCCGAAGAAGCGATGGAATGAGAATCAGCAAAAATAGGGCGAGACCAATCGTGCAGGCATAGCTCATCTCAAAGTCCCCGAAGGCCGTTTTGTAAATGTGAAACACCATGGTGGAGGCGCTATTACTGGGCCCTCCCCCCGGCAACATCACATAGATTTCCTCAAATACTTTGGCTGCCGAGATCGATGAAATCACGGCTACAAGCACCAAGTAAGGTCGCATCAGGGGCAAGGTAATATCCCAATGCTTTGCCAGACCATCCGAACCATCGATCGCAGCGGCCTCATATAGGTCTGGAGGAATTGCTTGGAGTCCCGCCAAGTAGACAATCATGTAATAGCCCAGGCCTTTCCAGACCGTTACGGCCATCACGCTAAAAATGGCCAGCTTGGGGCTGGTGAGCCAGGGGATTGGAAAAATGGCTTCTGCGAGGCCGCCGTCGCCTAGGAGCAAGCGTCCTACCTGGTTGAGTAGGCCATTTTCGGCGTAGAGCCAGCGCCAGGTAATGCCGGCCACCACGATGGAAATGACCACAGGAGCGTAGTAAGCCAGGCGGAACCAGTTAATCCCTCGCAGTTTACGGTTGACCAATATGGCCAGACCCAAGGGCAGCACAACCAGGAGTGGCACCACACAGAGCAGATACAGAACGGTATTGCGCAGGACTTTCCAAAACAGTTCATCGCGCCATAGCTTCTGGAAGTTGGCGAAGTCATTCCATTCTGGGGGGCTGATGAGGTTGTAATCCGTGAAGCTGTAGTAGAACGCCTGAATCGCAGGCCAAAACACCGTCAGCCCCAGGACCACCATGGCTGGAAGCAAGAAAAGGTAGGGAGTCGCTTTGGGAAGGAGCCGCTTCATAACAACAGATGGATTCGCTATTCGGGGTACCAAAACATCCCTTTAATGCCTTCGGGATCCACCACGAAGCCTAGGGTTTCGTAAAAGGTCACCACCTGCGGATCGGCGAATAGGGTAATGTTGCTAATGTCTTCAGCACGAAGCTTCTTAATCATGTGCTTCATGAGGGACTTGCCTAGGCCTTGTCCTTGATACTTCGGGCTCACGACCACGTCCCAGATGGTGGCGTTGAAGGCATGGTCCGAGGTTGCCCGGGAAAACCCAATCAGGCGGCGACGCTTGCCTAGGTCTTCCCAAAGCGTTACCACTAGGAAACTGTGGGCGATCGCCTTTTTCACTTTGCGAAGCGGGCGACGAGACCAGCCCACGGCATCACAGAGTTCCTCGAGCTCGTATAGATCGATTTGCCGGTCTGTACTGAAGTAAAGACGGCAGCCGTTTTCGCCCTTTTGGGGTAAAACCTCAATGAGGCGGCTATCGAGAACCTCTAACCCATTGATTGCCCCTGAGTCTGCCTCTGCATTGGAGCCTGTGAATAAATTTTTCCAGAAACCCATGCGGCTAGAAAGAGCGCGATCGCGGTTGAACTGCAGTACTCGTAATCACCAGCACCAGTTCTAAATTGTATCTCTCTCCTGCATCGATCCCCTGCCAAACTAGGACGACCTCTGCCTGATATGTCCCCCAGCCTCAAGCCAGCCACTCAGGAGAAACTGCGGCGCTTCGGTCAACTGTTCCCCGAGTTCTACGAACAGTTCGTCGATAGTGATATTCAGTACGACAACCTCAAACTGGCCTATCAGCTCTATAAGCAGAAGCAGGCCATCATTACTGCTGAGCCCATTGGAGACCAAACATCCTTGAGCTTGGCGGCGAAGAATCAGCCGGGGCTCTTGCGGGATGTCTTCGGCGTGCTGGCGGCTTACAACCTCACGGCCCATAGCCTCAGCGTCCATGGCCAGGTGCAGCCTCCCATGTTGATCTTTATCCGCATGAAGGTTTCTCGGGGAGGGAAGGCTTTAGCGGGGAAGACCGCAGATAACGTGCGCCGAGCGCTCCGCGAGGCTCTGGAAGGTCGCTTCGAAGTCGAAGAAATGCTCTCGGTGGAGTTGTTTGAAAATAATTGCTTGGGCTCTGTGCAAACGGAGTTTTACATCGACCAGCGTTTCCACTTGCCTGCTCTATTGCTGGAGTCTGACGAGGAGGAGGGCATGTTCTTCAAGATGACCAATGCCATCTGCCCGGAGCATTTGCTGGTGGTCAATGCCAACCTGTTGCTCTGGCGGGGACGTACTCGCTTAATCCTCTACGTGTTGACGGAGCGAGCTGGAGGTATCCCAGATTACCGTGGTCAGAAAATAGCTGAGCGAGTTAAAGCTAGGCTGAATGGCAATGCTGTGCCCTAGCCAGCGCGAGCAAGCGCTAGGGAATGGTAGAAAAAACGACGAATGTGATCTTCATCGATGCGAAAAAAGGGGGTATATGCCCTCTCAAAAGTGTTACTTTGGCGGGTTCTCAATCGCCAGGCAACCGGCTAGGATAGTTCTATGCCAAGCCTTGAGATCCGTGGAACGTCCCATGCATATGACTTGACGGCACCAGCAACCTCCGATGTAGTGCTGGTGTTTATTCATGGCTGGCTGCTGAGCCGCAGCTACTGGCAACCTTTGATTGATCGCTTGTCTCCCCATTTCCAATGCTTGTCCTATGATTTGCGTGGCTTTGGGGATTCTTGCAAAGTCAGTGAGATGAAGGGTGAGGCCTATAGCCCTGCTGACTATGCCGAGGATTTAAGTCAACTTTTAGACCAGCTCAACATTCAAAAGGCTTGGTTGGTTGGTCATTCCCTAGGGGGAACCATTGCCCTTTGGGGGGCCCACTTGCTGGGAGACCGCATTGCGGGTGTGACCTGTATTAATGCCGGCGGGGGAGTCTACCTAGAACAAGAATTTGAACGCTTCCGAGCGATGGGCCGCAATTTGGTGCAGTGGCGGCACCCGCTCTTAGGTAAATTGCCGTTGTTGGACTGGATGTTTGCCAAGGCTGGAACGGTGCAGCCCATGGCCCAGAATTGGCGACGACAGCGCTTGTTGGACTATGTTGGGGCTCATAGCTCTGCGGCCCGGGGAGCTTTGCTAGAGAGCACGACCCGGGAGCAAGTGCATCGTTTGCCTCAGGTCGTGGCGAAGTTGGAGCAACCGGTTTATTTCTTGGCAGGCGATCGAGATCCCATCATGCACCCCCGCTACGTGCGCCACCTGGCAAGCTTCCACCCGCTGTTCCAAGCCTCTTGCGGTGATAACCTCACCGAGATTGCCGACTGTGGCCACATGGCCATGGTGGAGCAGACGGAACGAGTCGCAGGGCGATTGCAGGAAATATTGGCGGCCCACCCGGTCGCGGTTGAAGCCTAGCCACTCGGCACTGTGAAGCTAGAGGCAGTAGGCCTTAGCGCCCTTGCAAGGCGAGGGCATAGAACTGGGTTAGAAATGTGCTCTCACAACATTGGGTCAAGGCGGGGCAAGCAGCGTGAGACTGCCCCGCCTGCTGCTTCTAAACGTTGAAGCGGAACAGCATTACATCGCCTTCGTTGACGACGTACTCTTTTCCTTCACTGCGTAGCAGGCCCTTTTCCTTCGCAGCGTTCATGCTGCCAGTGGTGACGAGATCTTCATAGCCCACCGTTTCGGCGCGGATGAAGCCTTTCTCGAAGTCCGTGTGGATCACGCCAGCCGCTTGGGGGGCAACCATACCCTTGTGAATCGTCCAGGCTCGGGTTTCCTGGGGGCCAGTGGTGAAGTAGGTTTGGAGGCCCAATAGAGAATAGGTGGCTCGAATCAGGGAGCGCAGGCCCCCTTCTTCAACGCCTAGAGACTCTAAGAATTCACCCCGTTCTTCTTCTGGGATCTCGACCAGCTCAGCTTCTACCTGGGCCGAGATGATGACGACCTGGGCACCTTCGGTACTGGCGATCGCTTTGACCTTTTCGACCCACTCATTACCTGTGGAGAGATCGTCCTCAGAAACGTTGGCACCGTAGATCACGGGCTTACGGGTGAGGAAGCCAAGGGCCTTAATCGAGAGCTCCTCCTCTTCGCTCAGTTCCACAGAGCGAGCGGGCTGGCCTTCGTTGAGGACTGGAACCAATTTTTCCAATGCGTCCACTTCCGTTTGGACTTCTTTGTTCTTACGGACCTCTTTGCGAGCCCGATCTAAACGACGCTCGGCTTGGTCTAAATCGGCCAGGGCGAGTTCTAGGTTGATGACTTCCATGTCCCGGCCCGGGTCGATGGAACCTGCCACATGAATGATGTCGTCATTCTCGAAGCAGCGCACCACATGAACGATGGCATCCACTTCTCGAATGTTGGCCAAAAACTGATTGCCTAAGCCCTCACCCTTGCTGGCACCTTTGACCAGGCCTGCGATATCCACGAACTCTACGCGAGCAGGCAGGATCTTCTCGGAGCTTGAGATCTCTGCAAGAACTTTGAGGCGGTCATCCGGTACTGAAACGATGCCAACATTTGGCTCGATCGTGCAGAAGGGGAAATTGGCCGCTTGGGCCTTGGCATTGGCCACGAGGGCATTAAACAGCGTTGACTTACCAACGTTGGGTAGTCCAACAATTCCCGCTCTTAACATGGGGATGCCTCAGCATTCTCCGGCGAATTTTAACAATGTGTACTTTAGCAGGTTGTGGGTGGAGCCGGAGTCCTTGATAGGTCCTAATCACAGAACCTGTTGCGCCCCGATAGCTTGCGCTAGGATGGCCACTGCAGATTGTTTTGCTCCCTTGCTGGAGCGCCTTGTTGAGGCCTGTTCGAGCTTCAGTAAGGTCTGGCGGTTACTGAATCGGTCCTTTTAACGATCGTGTCTTGAGCCGAGTCCAGCTCTACCTGCTCAACGTGTAATACCGAATTCATAAACAATTGGCATGGGAAGTGAACGCAAGATATCGCCCTGGATGGCTGGGGCGGTTTGTTTGATCGTTGGACTGGGTCTGGGGGGAGTTGGGGTGATGGTGGCCCGACGCCAGGCAGGTTTGCCCCTTGCTGAATTGGAAAATCTGACCGTTGAAGCGGAGCGATCGCGCCTCACGCTTAAGGTTCGGGTAAACGGTTCTGTGGTGCCGATTCGCAGCGTTAACCTTAGTCCCAAAAATGCGGGACGTTTAGAGCGTCTTCTAGTCAATCAGGGAGATGTAGTGGCTGCAGGCGACCTGATTGCCGTGATGGAAAGTCGGGATCTGGATGCCCAGTACTTACAGGCCCAGGCTCGCCAACTTCAGGCCGAGGCCAGGTTGAAAGAGCTTCAAGCCGGAGGCACGCCCGTGGTGGTTGCCCAGGGGGAAGAGGAAGTCCTCCAGGCTCGTACCCAAATGGTGATGGAAGCTGCCCAGGTCAATGAGGCCCAGGCTCAGATTGCTGAAGCCCAGGCCCAGGTGAATGAGTCGAGGGCCCAGCTAGACCTCGCTGAGCAGCAGCTCAAGCGCAACATTGCGTTGGAAAGTGAAGGAGCAATTTCGGGCGATCGCCTCGATGAACTCACCACTGCTGCCAACCGCGCCCGGGCCAGTCTCGAACGCAGTCAGGCATCCCTCGTGCGAGCACAAGCGGGCTTCTTGCGAACCCAAGGGTCCCAAGCCCAGGCTCAGTCCCGTCTAGAGGCTGCTCAATTACGCCTGCAGGATACGTCCAGTAGTCAGCGCCCCGAGCAGATTGAGTTAGCGGAAGCTCAGGTTTTTGAGGCCATGGCTCAGGTTCGGGCAGTGGAAGTGCAAAAGGATGACACACTTTTGCGGGCTCCCTTCGATGGCATTGTGACCCAGCGTTATGCAGATCCGGGTGCTTTTGTGACGCCCACGACCTCGGCCTCCAGCACGGCCTCTGCCACCTCAACCTCGGTGGTGGCTTTAGCTCAGGGGCTAGAGGTGCGAGCCAATGTCCCAGAGGTGGATATTGATGCGATTCAGCCGGGACAGGTGGTGGAAATTACCGCTGATGCCTTCCCGGGGGCGACTTTCCTCGGCCAAGTGCGTTTGATTTCGCCGGAGGCCGTGGAGGAGCAAAATGTGACCTCGTTTCAGGTGCGGGTGGCCTTGAGTACCGGGCAAAAGCAGCTGCGTTCTGGCATGAACGTGGACCTCAACTTTATTGGCCAGAATCTGGGAGACGTCCTGGTGGTGCCTACGGTGGCCATTGTCACCCGAGAAGGCGAGCGGGGCGTGTTAGTCCCCGATCGCAAGAATGAGCCGGAGTTTCAGCCTGTGGAGACTGGGGCGAGTATTGGCAATGAAACTCAGATCTTGTCAGGGCTGGAGCCAGGGGAGCTGGTCTTTATTGACTTGCCCAGCGATCGCCGTTTTCAAGAAGAGGAATAGCAGATCACTGACTGGTGTTTGAAATCCATTGAGGCTCTCAACTGTTGTTCTGTGATGCCAGATCGAGATGTTGCTGCCCCTTAGAGAGATCAAAACTGCTCCCGTAAAGTCTCTGTCAATCAGCTCTGGGTGGGGCCTACAGCCCTCTGTGTCTGCAAGAGAATTGTGCAGTGAAGCCAATGGAGTCGGCTTGGTTATAAC
>CALLPZ010000444.1 GCA_938015405.1 uncultured Pseudanabaenaceae cyanobacterium | reverse complement strand
CGAGTAGCACCGTCTCAAGCCCGACGTCCTGCTGCACCTCGTCCTCAGGTTATTCGTCGCCAATCGGTGGCTCCTGCGCCTGCTCCTTCTCTTGAAGTGCCTGATGAGGAAACACCTTTCCTGGTTGAATTTGGCGCGCCTTTACCGGGGGTGGGTCTCTAAAGAGTCATTAATGGCAGACTTTGCTTCTGCTAATCAATTGCTTGCACGATTGCAAATCCCTCCCCATCCCCCGAGCCCTTGCTCCCAAATCTTGGACAAGGGGAGCCTCCAAGTGGCTTTTCCGGCTTGGGTGCACCCAAATCACCTATGAACCTTTTGATGAGTAGTGGGGGCATGGCGGAGAGTCAGCAATCCATCCAGATGTGGCGGTAACTGAAGCAAGTGACCCCTAGCAACAGTTCATGTTGCTAGGGGTCACTCTTGTTTGGGGATTGTCTACTTATGCAGAGCGAGCTTGGTTGATCTGTTGCCGTAGAGTATCGGTATTTTGCAAGAAGCTGGCCTGCGCTTGCTCCTCCTGCTCGCCCGACTGGAGCCACTTGAGTTGCAGGCTTTTGTTCTCTGCCTCGCTGTCACCGAGGATGATACAGGCGATCGCCCCGCTGCGATCTGCCCGCTTGAACTGTTTGCCAAAGGCACTGCCGCTGAGATCTAGCTCTACACCGAAGCCCTGACGACGGAGACTCTGGGCAATATTTAAGGCCTGGGCCTGGGCCGCATCACCTCGGGACACGACATAAAAGTCCATCTCGGCACAGGGAGCGTCCCGGAGTTCTTTGAGCAGAATCATCAGTCGCTCCATGCCCATGGCCCAGCCCACGGCGGGGGTCGCGGGGCCACCGAGCTGTTCGATCAAGCCGTCATAGCGACCGCCACCACAAACGGTTGCCTGGGCACCCAGGTCCGAGGATTGAATTTCGAAGGCTGTGTGGGTGTAATAGTCCAGGCCGCGCACCAGGCGTGGGTTGAGCTGGTAGCTAATATTTAAGTCCGTGAGTGCCTGTTGGACCTGGTCAAAGAATGTCTTGGATTCTGGGCTGAGGTGGTCTTGGAGATTGGGGGCATCGACCACGATTTCCTGGGTGCGCTCGTTCTTGCTGTCAAGGATGCGCAGCGGGTTGCGAGTCAGGCGATCCTGGGAGTCAGCATCCAGCTCATCTTTGTACGGCGTGAGGTAGCTAACGAGGGCTTCACGGTAGGCTGCGCGATCGCGCTTATTTCCCACGGAGTTGAGGTCCATGGTTAGGTTGGTTAAGCCAATGCTCTTGAGCAGATCTTGGGCGATGGCAATGACTTCGGCATCGGCACGGGGATCTTTGCTGCCGAGGACCTCGGCACCTAGCTGGTGGAACTGGCGTTGTCGTCCGCCCTGGGGGCGCTCATAGCGAAACATGGGGCCGGTGTACCAAAGCCGTTGAACCCCGCCCTGGCCAGCGAGCTTGTTCTCGATGTAGGCGCGCACTACACCCGCTGTGTTCTCGGGACGCAAGGTGATGCTGCGATCGCCTCGGTCGGTAAAGCTATACATCTCCTTGCCCACCACATCAGTGGCTTCGCCAATGCCTCGGGCAAAGAGACCTGTTTCTTCGAAAATGGGGGTTCGAATCTCTCGATAGGCTGACCGAGCAAACTGCTGTCTTGCTTCTCCCTCAACCCACTGCCAGTAAGCTGCTTCATCCGGCAGGATGTCTCTTGTGCCTCGCAGCGCTCGAATAGAACCCATAGTGTTGTTGTCGGTATCCCGTAATCCTGGTGGTAATGGGCTAGGAGTCTTTGCTGCTCATCCTTAGAGCAACTGAACTTACAATCAGTGAAGCCCATGCAGAACAGCTCATTTGAGCCCAAGCCTGTTCTAGGCTACCGCTAGATTGACGCTTGTGATGACCCGGGAAGCTCGCGGCAAAGTCGCTGCCCCATCCTGAGATGTTGCTAGTCGGCAGCGAATTCGGGAAATAGGCCTGAGGGAATGGTCTTGTAAGGCTAGCCAATCAATATTGATAGCTGAGATCTCAGAGTCTTTAGCTACCGGTGCTGGCGGCAGGGGGCTCACTATTGGGGAGCGGGAGGGTGCAGCAATTCACTTGATCGAGGCAGACTTTGCCCCATTCCAAGGCCCAGCGCACCAATGCAACGCGGTTACCCGTCTCAGTCTTCTGCAAGATGTTGCTGATGTGGTTATCAACGGTACGCTTGCTAATCTCCAGTTGGCTGGCGATCTCCTGATTGGTTAACCCTGCGGCCACGAGTTCTACGATCTGTAGTTCTCGATCAGAAAGAGCAGCCGGTGTCTTGGTTTGACTATCAGCCATTGATTGATTCACCCCAGTATTTGTACTTACTGTGACTCTATTGTAGGAAGTAACGTCAAGAAAGTCGCCAAAACGTTAACCCTATCTACAAAAACGAAGACTTTTTAAGAAAATTCCCCCTGTTGTTGGGAAAATGTGAAGCTTTTCCTGTTGGGGATCGCCCTGAAGTCGAATAGAGGGACTTTTCGCCTAGCTGCGGTCCTCTAATGTTTGCCTAGAGCTCTCTCAATTCGCTTTCGGATCCGTTTTAGAGTCTGATCCCCAGCATTTGGAGAGAGTCTGGGGAGAGGTCATCCATTGCGATTCTCTGCTAATCACTTGCGTCAAGGTAAATTTCTGCTTGAATGAGGCTGGCTTGGCATCGTGATGTCTAATTTGCGTCTAAAGAGCAACTCAGGGGTGGAGCATTCGCTACGACTTCTGAGCTGTCAGCAGGTTCAGGCCGAAGTGTTTTTGAGTCAGAATTCTCAAAATTAAGAGATTGAATGGGAGGTCGTTGATTGGGCCAAAATGAGCCCTGGCTGCGATCGCTGTTCATCTCTTCTTTCAGTGACGTGAGTTGTGGCTCAGGGGTGTGATGAGCCTGGGGCCGTTGAATCGGTCAACGACTCCTAAAACCGTCCAAGTTCTATTGATGATGTTTGGTTTCTCCCGAAGCTTATGGTTAGTCCCCGCGTGATCTGTGTTGGTGAAGCGTTGTTAGATCGCATGGTGGGCTCGGACCCGGCAGCTAACGCTGAGTCAGCCGTCTGTTTCCCTGGCGGTGCTCCTGCCAATGTGGCCTGTGGATTGACCAAACTGGGCACTCCCACGGCTTTCCTGGGCTGTATCGGTGCAGATGACGCCGGGGAAAAGGTGATTGCCAAGCTGAATGACAGAGGGGTGGATGTTGAGGCTGTGTCCCGCCGAGAATCCACACCCACCCGGGTTGTAGAAGTGGGGACGGAGGGAGGAGAACGAAAGTTCTTAGGGTTTGCCGGGGCGGCTGCGGATAGCTTCGCAGACGCTCAATTGCAAGCTGGAGATTTGCCTGAATCCCTCTTTGTCAATGCTGACTATATGGTTCTGGGAAGTAATGCGTTGGCCTATCCTGCTTCGGGGGAAGCGGTTGCACGAGCGGTGGAGTTGGCCAATGATTACTTCATCAAAATTCTTTTGGATGTGAACTGGCGGCCGATGTTTTGGACGGACCCGGATGGAGCCAAGGACAAGGTTAAGGCGCTCGCCCAGCAGGTTGATTTTCTCAAGCTGTCAGAGGATGAGGCTGAATGGCTCTATGGCACGACTGATGCGGCTCGGATTTTGGGGCAAGTTGCTCAGCTAGAGATGGTGTTGATTACGGCTGGGGGGAATGGAACTCGCTATGCCTTGGCTTCTGGACTCCAGGGGGAGGTGCCCGCTTTTCGTGTGGCGGTACAAGATACCACCGGAGCAGGGGATGCCTTTGTGGCGGGAGTGATGCATCAGTTGGCAACCCATGGCCTGCAGCAATTGAGGGATGAGAGTGCGATAATCCAGGCTTTGCGCTATGCCAATGCGGCGGGCAGCTTGGCCACGACGGGGATGGGAGCGATCGCACCCCAAGCGAGCGATGCGGAAATCCAAGCCTTCCTGGTGGGTCGCACGACCTAATCGTTGGTTTGCCTGATCGTTATCCTGCCTCACTGTTGTTCTGCCTCATCAGTGATGTTGTGTGCGCAGATGTGATGTGTTTTCTCTATTGATGCTATGGGTCAAGAAATCGAACGCAAATTCCTCATGGCCAATGAGGGCTGGCGTGGACTTGTGGAAGGCGTTTCCTACTGCCAGGGCTATATTGGCACGGTCAATCACCGCACTGTCAGGGCTCGCATTGCAGGACCCAAAGGCTATCTCACCCTCAAGGGGCCGGTTCAGGGCCTGAGCCGGCCGGAGTTTGAATATGAGATTCCGGTGGATGAGGCAAGGGAAATTTTGGAGACCTTGTGCGATCGCCCCTTCGTTGCCAAGACTCGCTACAAGATCCCGGTGGGGGAGTTCATCTGGGAAGTGGATGAGTTTGAGGGGGATAATGCAGGGCTGATCCTGGCGGAGGTGGAGTTGAGTTCTGAGGAGCAAGCCTTTGAGCTGCCAGATTGGATCGGCAAGGAAGTGAC
>CALLPZ010000443.1 GCA_938015405.1 uncultured Pseudanabaenaceae cyanobacterium | reverse complement strand
AGGAGCACCCACCTGCTGAATCTCTCCTTCAGCCATGATGGCAATGCGCTGTCCCATGGTCATCGCCTCCACCTGATCATGGGTGACGTAAATCGTCGTCGTTCCCAATTGCCGCTGCAAGCTGACAATTTGAGCACGTGTTTCTGCCCGAAGCTTGGCATCCAAGTTAGACAACGGCTCATCCATCAAAAAGACCTGAGGATTGCGAGCGATCGCACGACCCAATGCCACCCGTTGCTTCTGTCCGCCAGACAACTCCTTCGGTAAGCGATTCAACAACCCGTCAATTTGCAACATCGTTGCCACCTGACGAATCCGTTCTTCAATCTCCTGCTCATTCGATGGCTTGTAGCGTAGGCGCTTGGGCAATGATCTCGTACCTGAGGCTAGCGCTCGATCTAACCAGTTCGGCAGGTTCGATATTTTGGCCTGCTCTAACTCACCTTGCTCCGCCAAAACGTCTTGATTCGACGGCATCCGCCGCAACCCAAAAGCCAAATTGTTATACACCGTAAGATGGGGATAGAGAGCATAGCTCTGAAACACCATGGCAATATCTCGGGCCTTAGGCGGAAGCTGATTGATCAAGCGATCGCCCACGCGAATATTGCCCCCCGTCAATTCCTCCAATCCCGCAATCAGCCGCAGCAAGGTGCTTTTTCCACAGCCCGACGGCCCTACCAAGACCATAAACTCTCCATCCTCAATGGAAAGATTAATGCGCCGTAAAACACTAACCCGACTGGACTGTTTTGCCTTGTCAAGTTGAGCTGGGGCAGTTGAGTCTTTCTTCCCTGGCTCCTTCTTTCCTGTGCGAGCCGGAAAGCTCTTGTACACATTTTCAAACTCAACCTTAGCCACAGCCCCTTCTCCAGCTTCCAAAATCTGACCAAGCTAGTCCTAGCGACCACAGTGCTAAAACAGCCCACCCTGAATCGATCCAGGAATCAGACTATTTACGGATAAGGAACAGCTTACAATTAATAGACTGCTCCTAAGAGGATGTTTGCAAAGAGCCATTGGCTGTAGCAGGAAGACCAAGAGCGCTCACCCCAATCTGAGAAACCTGCCCATATCTATTGACCTCAAAAAAGTGAAACGGAGTGCAATAGAACCGCTCACTTTTCAAACATCCTGTACAGCTCATGCAATTCATAGACCAAGTCAAAATTAACGTCCAAGCCGGTGATGGGGGCGATGGGCTCGTCACCTTCCGACGAGAAAAATTTGTACCCACAGGCGGACCTTCTGGTGGCAACGGCGGTAATGGCGGCTCAGTGCACCTTGTGGCAAACCCTCAACTCCAAACACTGCTCGACTTTAAATTTAAGCAACTCTACAAAGCAGAGACCGGTGAAAGGGGCGGTCCCAAGGGCATGACGGGAGCATGTGGCGAAGACCTAGTTCTCCAAGTTCCCTGTGGCACTAGTGTCTACAACGACGTCACTGGGGCATTCCTCGGAGATTTGCTCATAGCAGGTGACTCCATCATGGTGGCCAAAGGCGGCAAAGGTGGCCTAGGCAACAAACACTTCCTCAGTAACAGCAACCGCGCCCCAGAAACCTGTCTCCCTGGAATGCGCGGCGAAGAATTTAGCCTACGCTTCGAACTCAAACTCATTGCAGAAGTCGGAATCCTCGGCATGCCCAACGCAGGTAAATCAACCCTGATTTCTGTCCTTTCTTCCGCCAAACCTAAAATTGCCGACTATCCCTTCACCACCCTCGTTCCAAACCTCGGCGTTGTGCGCAAGGACACTGGCGACGGCACCGTTTTTGCAGATATTCCAGGACTGATCGAAGGTGCCCATGAAGGAATTGGCCTAGGCCACGATTTCTTGCGCCATGTCGAACGAACTCGTATCCTAATACACCTGATAGACGGCACCGATCCAAACCCGGTAGACAACTACAACACCATCCAAAGAGAACTGAAGTCCTACGGCAGGCATCTCTACGAACGTCCTCAAATCGTTGCCATTAATAAGATTGACTCTCTCGACCAAGACCTCATCGAAATTCTGGTCGACGAACTACAGGAATCTTGTGGCAGCGAAGTTCTCCTCGTCTCAGCCGTTACCAAGACAGGCCTAAAGCCATTTCTACAAAAAGTCTGGGACAAGTTGGACGAGCTAGATGCTCAAACACCTAAGCCTGGTGTAGATGATGAGCTTCCGGTAGATCGAGTTGATTTACCAGAATCTCTTTTTGCTCCACCCAGCAGCATTTCTAGCTAAGAAATCTTTTGTCAGAAATTCAGAATTCTGGCAGAGAAATCAGCAGAGCTCGATTCTAGATACCGCTGATAAGTGTTGAAATAGCAAAGATATCATTCACTATTCTTCTTTAAAGAGGACTTAAACATCCTAAGCTCCTATTACCAACAGGACTTTCCACGATCCTTTCGCGCATGGTCTTCACCACTTCGAATAGCGCCTAACAAAGTTGAAACAACGACACATCTTTTTGTTTTACCGCCTCCCTTTGCCGATAATGTAACTCGCCCTAACTGACCATTTACATTCCCCAAATGATCAAACTGTACGCGCCTCACTCCTTTTGCTCGACGCAAAGTGGTCTCTTCGTCTAACTTCACATCACGAGGCAGGGACTTCCAATCCGCGTCCGCAGGCGAAGTCTCTACAGGATGGGTAGCCCACTGAGTTCGTCCATCCCTTTCACGAAAACTCGTCTGCCATTTTCGGCGATGCTGAATTGCTTTACGCTGCGACTCCCGCATTGCATTCAGCACTTCTTGCTGAGCAACATTTAAAGCCTGTCGATTTCTAAAAGAAGTCCATCCAGGCACAGCAGCGCCAAACAACACAGCAATAATCGTAACGACAACCAGCAACTCTAGCAAAGTAAAACCACGAGTCAACGAAGCACGCTTCATAAGCAACTCTCACTTAGAAAGAACTACTCACCTCTACGTAGAGATGGATATCTATCTGGGAAAAGAATTACTGATCTTTCGCAGCAAAATATCAAGACAGAAATTTAAATCACGAAAAACTCGGTTGTCATCCGAAGAGTAAAAAAGACTTCTTCCCCTTCAAAAGCGAGAGAAGAAGCCTATTCTTCATCAATTCGTTGGACTAGAATCCTGGCAGTGCTCCCCCCCACCAACAACAACAAGAAAGCTCCTAGACTTAATAAGTCTAGGAGCTTTCTAATCAAAGAGTTACCCTGGCATCGAGCTAGTTTCACAAGCAGCTTCCCGCTCACTATATTCGCCGCAGATGCGTTTCACAACCGAGTTCGAGATGGGTCGGAGTGGGGCCACATCGCCATTGACACCAGGAATAT
>CALLPZ010000442.1 GCA_938015405.1 uncultured Pseudanabaenaceae cyanobacterium | reverse complement strand
CAAGTCAATGCAGCAGGTGACATCGTCAAAGTCGTGGGACAGCGAGAGTCTCTCCAGGGCCAAGATATTCGCCTCACCCTGGACATCGAATTACAAAAAGCGGCAGAAAAAGTCCTAGGCAACCGCATGGGAGCGATCGTCGCCATGGACCCCCGCAATGGCGAAGTGCTCGCCATGGTGAGTCGCCCAGCCTTTGACCCCAACCTTTTCTCCAAGCCCCTACCCCCCGCAGCTTGGAACAAGCTCAATGCACCAGATGCTCCCCTGGTGAATCGAGCCATTAGCGCCTTCCCCCCTGCAAGCACCTTCAAAATCGTCACGACAGCAGCGGGCATTGAATCAGGCAACTTCGACCCAGAAGTCATTTTGCCGACCTATCCCAACATTTCCATTAGCGGCAGGCTGTTTTGGGACTGGAACAATGCAGGCTTTGGCCCGCTGGGCTTCCGAGGTGCTCTGGCTTGGAGTAGCGATACCTTTTTCTATCAAGTGGCTCGCAGGATGGGGAAGGACCCCCTTATTCAGTGGACTCGAAATTTTGGTTTTGGCACCGAGACAGGCATTGAACTGGGCCATGAGGAGGATCCTGGCCATGTTCCGACGGAGGCCTGGAAACGCAAATACTTTGAAGAGCCTTGGTACATCGGTGACACCATCAACATGTCCATTGGCCAGGGCAACATGCTGGCCACACCGCTGCAGGTAGCCAATATGTTTGCCGTGCCCGCCAATGGCGGCGACTTGGTCAAGCCCCACCTGCGTAAGGGGGATGAAGAGGCAAGGCGTTGGCGCAAACCCGTTGTCTTCCAAAATGCCAAGACTCTCCCGGTGATTCAGCAGGGATTGCGGCGGGTAGTGGCAGGCGGCACAGGCCCTGTAATCAATATCCCGACCTTGCCACCCGCCGCAGGTAAGACGGGAACTGCTGAGGATCCTCCGCGTAAATCCCACGTTTGGTTTGGAGGCTATGCTCCCTATGATGACCCCGAAATTGTGGTCGTAGCCTTTGGTGAAAACTTAGGCGGCGGCGGCGGCAGTGTGGCAGGCCCCATGGTGAAAGCAGTAATGGAAACCTATTTCGGGACAGCTAAACCAGAAGAAGAAAAAGAGAAAGAGAAGAAAACAGTTGAAGAAGAGCCTGTAGCCCTGAATACGGACTCCATTTTGCAGGTTTCAATGAGTCAATCACAATGAAAGTTTTTAACATGTGACTCATAAGGCTAGCTAATGAAAGAAGGTTGAGATGCGCTGCTCTGCCGCCTTGGTTTCATCCCAGTCCCCCCCAAGGGAACTTGCTTAGGTATGCTGGGTTCTGGTCGATGACTTAATGAGCTGAATTAACAGCCCATGGGAAACGACAGCCAATGCTCTTGGCAAAAGCCCAGAGCAAGACTTAACGTGACTAAAGTCTGTTTGATCCTTGTCCACCCCGTCTGTCGTTGCATAGCCTGTGAAATTTTCGATCTTTCATACCCCGGAACAAACCCCTGAGTCTCCGGTTCCAGCCTGTGCGATCGCCATTGACGTGCTGCGCGCCACAACGACCATTGCAACAGCACTCCATGCCGGTGCTGAGGGCATCCAAGCCTTTAGCGACCTGGACGAACTCATGGCCACCAGCGAGCAGTGGCCGGCAGAGAGGCGTATCCGTGCTGGCGAGCGCGGCGGCAAGCAAATCGAAGGCTATGACCTGGGCAACTCTCCTCTCCTCTGCACTCCGGAGCGAGTTGGCGGCAAGCGCATCTTCCTGAGCACCACCAACGGCACCCGTGCCCTCGCCAAGGTCCGTCCTGCCCCGATGCTGCTCACCGCAGCATTGATCAATCGAGCAAGCGTGGTGGACTACCTGCTTAAGCATCAGCCCGAGACGGTCTGGATGGTCTCCTCTGGTTGGGAAGGCACCTACTCCCTTGAAGACACGGTCTGTGGCGGTGCCGTGCTCCACGGTGTCATGGAGGCCACTGGTAAACCGCTATTGGACCTCATTGACAACGACGAAGCCTTTGCAGCGGTGGCACTGTTTGAGCATTGGCAAGACAAGATGCTGGGCCTGATGCACCATGCGAGCCACGGCCAGCGCTTGCTCAAGCTCAAGGGCGATCGCGACATTGAATACTGCACCCAACTGGATAGCCTCAAAGTCGTTCCATTGCAAACGAGCCCCGGCGTTCTCCAAGCCGCAGATCTAGGCTAACCCCATCTAGAGCATCCCAGGGCAGGCTTGATGTCCACGCCTGCATCGAATGCCCCAAAGCCGTTCTCCACTTGTTGATGCCCGAATGCAGGCATCAACAAATTGGCTTGCAACCCGGCAGAACACCATGGAAATACTCACTTCCAGACTTCGGCCAAGATCGCCAATGGGCAGCATCCGCAGGCTGCCCCCAGCCCAACTGCAACAGAATCTCAAAAAAGTCATCCCGCTCCCAAGCCTGAAGTGTTGCCCAATGGGTACGCGGAACCATCGCAGCCACATCCTCCTCCTGGGCAGGTAAAAAGCGCTTACCTTGATCCACCGCCAGATAGAGCTCTAACCCCGCCGTCATGCGCTGCCACAGGTCTAACACTGGCGTCACATGGCGCTTTAACTGCGCCAAGTCTTCTGGCAAGGCCATCAGCTGAGGGTGGACGATGGGAAATGTCAGGCTCTCCCCTCGGATCGTCACGCTTTGCCAGGTCAGCCCAGAAACAGACTGCTCTTGCTGATAGGCATGAACAGCTTCCTTAAACCCCTGGAAAGCATTGTATTTCTGCAATCCTTCGGTCTTCACGAAGTGATCCAGGATGGGATGTCCTGAAGAGGCCGAATCACTCACCGACAGACGCTTACCTTCCAGGCAAGCTTGGCGTTCACGGGCCAAAATATCAATCAAATCCTGGGTGGTATAGGCCTGTTCCATAGATATAGCTGTGGTCCCATAACCGAGGACGCTTATGGTCTGTCAAAACGGGGGTTTGGCAGGCAGTGATGTGAATAGAAATCGTTCTCACAAGTGAAGCTGTCGAGATATCCAGATCTCGCCCTATTCCAACGGTTGCTGATCTACCGAAGACTCTCCATCGGGGGATTCTGCAGTGGAGCGCTGGGAGAGCTCCGGCAGAAACAGACTAATCAAGAAGCAGAGTACGCCCAGGTTGATAAACACGTCAGCCAGGTTAAACACCGCAAAATTAATCAGGCGAAAATCAAGGAAATCTACGACCCGTCCCGCAGCGAAGCGATCGATGCCGTTGCCAAATGCTCCTGCGAACAGGAATCCTAAGCCCACTTGATCGAGCCGGACCATCCGAGGACCAAAGCAAGCCACCAGCATTAGCACCACGCTAACCACCAGCGACAGCCAACGTAGCTGCAAGCCATAGCCAGAGAACCAGCTAAAAGCCGCTCCAGGATTCTCCACATAGGTGAAATGGAAAACATCAGGCCACAATGGCCAAGATTCCCCCAACTCAAAGGTCTCCATGACCCAATCTTTGCTCCAGCGATCGAGCTGCAGGCCAACGATCGCGGCGAGCCAAAACAGTAGATTTCTGGGGTACTTCAACGGGCTATCCTGTCTCAACAATGCATTGGGCTAGCGGCTAATCCCCATTCAACGCAGCATAACTCTTGAATCTGGAACAAACAGCCCCAGCTAATCAACAGCCGTCCGTTCAATCGGGCAAGCCCCTAATAAAGTAAAACGCGACGCAGACAAAAAGCGAGTACCGCCGTCGCACAAGCGATCGCTCCCTGGGCTGGTAAGGCTCCCCAGGAATAGCGCATCAAGGCCTGTCCCAAACTCAAGGCACCTAAATCTAAGAAGCCCAGCAACCCCAAAACCGTCAGATAAATCGCCCCACAGGCATGAATCACAGCCAGACCTGCCAAGCAACTTGCCGCAAGCCGCTCCACTTGGGGCCGAAAGCGAAAGGCCAATAGGCCACAAAGCCAAGCGCCCGGAATAAAGCCCAACAAATAACCAAAGGTGGGCTGCTGCACATAGCCTAAGCCACCGCCCTGGCCAAAGATGGCCTGTCCCATTACGCCTAGGACCCCCAGGGCCACATAGGCCACCTGGGCTAAGGCTCCTGCCGTTCGTCCGCCTAAACAGGCTGTCAACAGGACGGCTCCCACCTGAAAGCTCACGCCCAGGCTATGCACCTGCAGGCTCCCACTGCCCCATAGGCTAGCTGGACTGGCGATCGCAACCTCAAGCAAGGTGCCACCAATCGTCAGCAGCAGCCCGACAACCGCCCAGATTAAATAGAGAGGAAGCGCCAAAGGAAAGGGATCCTATCGGTAGAATTCAAAACTGAGCCAACTACATCCTGAATCAGGAAAAAGCTTTAACGCGGCAGCAAATGCAATACCGGGATTAAAACGCCATATCCTTGTCAGGCTAACCCAATACAGTATCGCCCACAGAGCTTAGCCCAGCAGTCCAGACAGGGCAAGGGATTAGAACAGCAAAACTCGACTGAAACCACGAAACTTTACCCCAGCACCTACATCTTGTGGGTAAACCCAACGACAATCGCATTGGCATAGACAATCGCTGCATCAATGAAGTTAGCGGCAAAGCTCATCACCAACCGGTATTTCTCGTTGCAAGCAAGCTGGGCTGCACTGAAAGGGGTGTGACCCTGGGTAGCGCTTAGAGCCATGGCTTCAGTATGCCACTCTGCATCGCTCCAAACCGAGACAAATCCATGGCAGGTCTTCTCTTAGCCGCAGGGTCAAACCCAGTGAGAGCTTACGCAAAGTCATTTCAATCAGCGAGCGACCCACACCATTCAGTGAAGTCAGCCTAAATTGCCCAAATCGAAATCCTAGGCAAACTGGCGCAACCCCCTGCGAGAACAGCCAAATCCCCCTGTTGAGCTTCAGCCAATTGCAGCAAAATCATGCCGTCCAGCCCAAGCAAGCCAAGAACTACGTAGTTCTACGGCAAAAAGAAACTCATATTTAGCTGACCTTTGCGCGTTTTTCCTGAACCTCTTGCAAAGAAGCCTCCCCCAGTCTGACTCCTCAGATTTACCTATGTGATAATCGCGATATCAAAGGCACCAGTACCAGCATCACTCCAGATATTTACGTAATGTATCTGCGATGTTTCTGGGGGTTTCCCCCAATACTAGCTGCCCTTGCCATGGACCGAGTCAGGGTGAAGCCACCATTGTCTTCACTCGGTGTCCCAAATATGAGTCTTCCTAGCGTTGCGATCGTGGTTATTCAGCGAGAGCGTTATAGCCCCACCATGGCTTGCCTATCTCGCTTGATGTCCGCCACTCGCTATCCCTTTCACCTCATCTGTGTGGATGGCGGCAGCCCTAAGCCCATCCATGATTATTTACAGCGGATGGCCAAGCGCCACCTGAATCTCAAGCTCATTCGCTTGGAACGGCATTTACGCATCAACGAAGCGCGCAACTTTGCCCTCTCCATGATTCCGCCAGTCGATTACGTCGTCTTCCTCGACAATGATGTCCTCGTGGAAACGGGTTGGTTGGAGCAGCTCGTCTCCTGCGCTGAGAAAAAGCAGGCCGATGTCGTGACCCCTTTAGTCCTAGATGGCGATGGGCAAGGCCCCGCTCGGCGAATTCACATCGCAGGTCTCAAACTCACCCTCACGACCAAAGCCAATGGTCGACAGCAACTGCATCAGGGGCAATTACTGCACCGCCAGCCCGTTCCTCAACACCCGCTCCATCGCAAGAGCATTGATGGCGTCGAAGCCCACTGCTTCCTCATGCGCACTGCCATTCTCAAGGCCATCAACTTTGACCCATTAGTCGATGAGCCCTTTAGCTATCTCGATTTGAGCCTACAACTCAAAGCCCAGGAACGACGAGTTTTGTTGGAGCCCGCAGCTCAAGTCACCTTCCTCAATCCTCAACTCGATCCTCACTTCGATCCAACGGA
>CALLPZ010000441.1 GCA_938015405.1 uncultured Pseudanabaenaceae cyanobacterium | reverse complement strand
GAGGCTTTACGAACCTCTAGGCCAATGACCTGGCCATCTTCGTCGTAGTCCATAATCAGCCCTGGCGCAATTTGGGTCGTTTCTTCCACGATGCTTGAGCGAAACGAAATCTGCAGGATGTCTTTATCGGGATCGTAGACGACTTTCATTCAGGCTGTTCCCTTAATGTAGGCTCACTGGCGTTAGCGGAGGTTGGCCCAGTCGCAGGATGGTATCCCAAAATCTGGGTTTGATCAGATCGGATAGCCCCGCCTGTATTCATGGTAAGCATCCCCAGTTTGCAAGCATTGCATCATTCATTACAGAAAACTTGGGATCCCTGCTCCGGCCTGATGCATTGAATCATGCGGTCTAGACAGCTTCATAGATTGCGGGGCCATGGCTTTAGGTCTGTCTGATAGCAGAATGACTTCTTCTTTCTAAGCTACGGTTAAAGGTAGCCGCGTCCATCCGAAGAAATACAAGGCTTAAGCAATGGCTGCTTCTCCTGGTTGCTCTGCGTGGGTGGAAGGCAGGCCCATTGCTCTGTTCTCTTTGCTCCATTAAAACTATGGCCCTATCCCCAGAGGCTGCTGCATCGGCGCAGCATGCTACCTTGCGACCCATTGGGGCTTATGCGCTATCCGGTCTCACTGCGACCCAGGGGTCACTCTGGGCAGTGGATCGTATCCGAGGCTACTTGTTAGAGATAGACCCGGCTACAGAGCAAGCGCAGATTCGCAATGCCTTACAAGTTGAGCAATGGCTAGATGGAATTGGCCTAGCCGTTCAGGGATAGCAATTTTGGGTGGCTCGGGACAATGAGTTATTCCATGGCGATTTGGCTGACAGCTTGCCCAAGCCATTACTGAGTTTGCCCTATGACATTGATGGGGTGGCAGTGGGTGGCTCTACGCTCTATGTCGCCTCCCAGAAGTCAGGCTATATCCATTTATTCGATGTCACGACAGGCAAGGCGGGGGAGAAGCTGCCGCTGCCTGGGGTGGGGCGGGCGAGCTTGACGCTGACGGCAGAGGCTTTGTGGGTGTGCGATCGCGATGAGCAAACGGTCTATTGCCTCGACCCGGCCACGGGCGAGATTCGCTTCACTGCCCTCACGCCCTTTGCCTCCCCGACGGGCATTGCCTTCTATCAGCATGAAGGTGAGTCAGAGCCTACTTGCTATGTGGCCTATGCCGATGAGGAGCCCTATATTCGCGATGACCCCAATAGTGAGGATCCGTTTCAGCTGACCTTTCGCGATCGCACTTTCATCCACCCCCTCTACTTCCACCATGACCCTGAGCAGGGCTGCACCCGCTCCAATGGCTACTTGATCGAGATGTCCTATGGGGAAGAGCTGTTGCCCCTGGATGCCGTCACCATTAACGATGTGGAATGGCGCATTGCCCTACCGTCGAACACAGCCCGCCAGCGAGTGCGCAGCGTAGAGCCCCTGAGCCAGCCCTTCGAGATTGAGGAGAAGGAGGGGCAGCAGATCGCCGTCTTCAAATTTGACCAGTTTCAGCCGGACCAAGCGGGCATCTTTGGTTGGAAGGCCGTGGTCGAGATGTATGGCCTCAAGTATTCTCTGACGCCGACTGATGTGGAAGATGCACCGGAGCTATCGCCGGAGTTCCAGCAGCGCTATTTGGTCGATGATGACGAGCTGGCTATGGACCATCCCAAGATCATCGAGGCGGCCAAAGAAGCCGCAGGCACGGAGACCAACGTGCTGCGCAAGATGCTGAAGATTCGCAACTACGTCTACGATCGCCTCTCCTACGGCATCCAGCCCAAGATCGACACACCAGACGTTGCTCTGGAAAGGGGGGTCGGCTCATGTGGTGAATACGTCGGCTTACTCCTAGCCCTAGCGCGGCTGAACGGCATTGCCTGCCGCACCATTGGCCGCTACAAATGCCCCCAGAAACCAGAGCTTCGCAACTTGCCCCTGGAGCCAGAGTTCAACCACGTCTGGCTGGAGTTCTATGTGCCAGGGACTGGCTGGTTACCGATGGAATCCAATGTTGATGACGTGATTGAACGGGGGCCTTACCCGACTCGATTCTTTATGGGCTTGGCCTGGTACCACATGGAGATCGGCAAGGGGATCAGCTTTGAGAAGATGAAGGCGGCGGATAAGCCGGAGGATGTGAGAAAAGGGGATTTAGCGATTAATCATGTGCGCTTTCGGGTTTTGGATGAGCTAATTCCCACGGCAGATTCGATGGAGGCTAAGCCTGAGGTGACGCCCAGCCCAAAGCCTGAAACGACTGCGAAGAAAAGCGTAAAAGCTAAGACCAAGACTAAGCGCAAGGCGAAAGCCAAAGCCTAGTTGTGGGGCAAAGGCTGTTTTGCTGACTTCGACTCCGCTGGCTCTGACTCCGCTCAGCTAACGAGCAAAATCTAATGCTGTCCGGTCGTTGAGTGGAGTCGAAACGAACTGCTCTATTTGGGCGAAAATTAAACGTAATTGATTGAGATTGAGCGACTGTCATGACCTACTCCCTAATGATCCACGGCGGCGCAGGCGCTCTAGAAGATCTGAAATACGAAGCCGGTGAATCGGAGTTTCGCACCAGCATTTTGGATATTCTGGCCCAGGGACGGCAGAAGCTAGAAGCCGGTGCCAGTGCCCTGGATGTGGTCGAGTTTTGCGTGAACCTGTTAGAAGACAATCCGCTATACAACGCCGGTCGAGGCTCAGTGCTCAATGGTCAGGGCGAAGTGGAAATGGATGCGGCCCTGATGAGTGGCAGCGACCTGCGAGCCGGTGGCGTCACCTGCATTAAAAGCGTCAAAAATCCTATCTCCGTGGCGCGCTTGGTGATGGAGCAGGGCGACCATGTTCTCCTTGCCGGGGAAGGGGCGCTGGAGTTTGCTAGGGCTGCGGGG
>CALLPZ010000440.1 GCA_938015405.1 uncultured Pseudanabaenaceae cyanobacterium | reverse complement strand
TCCATCGCCCTTGCCGCATAACGAAGAATTTGCACGCCTTCAGGCCTGGACAACTCTTCAAAGAACCAGCCACAGCTGGTGTACATCAGCAGAGCATGGCGTTGCATTTCCAACAGGCACAGCACTCGGCTACGCTCCGTTGAGGACAGGGCATGGCGACCTTCATGGGCTAAGAATTCCTCGGTCTTGCTGCGATCGTGGATGACATCCACATAGCCATCACGGGCCACCCAGGGCTCTTTTAATAAAGCCCCAGCTTCCTCTTCATAGAGCTTACCGAGCTGATCTCGCAGCCAATCCAAGCTATTGCGCAGGGGCTCCCGCCACTTTTGGTTATACCCCGGTGATTGGGCGCAGCCGCAGTCTTCTTTCCAGCGACCCACCCCATGGGCACAGCTCCAAGCCGTCACAGGTTTCAACTGCACCTCCCAGGTGGGGGGATTGAGCTGTAGGTAGTGGGCGTAGTTCGTCACCGTCCAGTCCCGTCGGGGGAACTCCTGGACAAAGGCATAGGCAATGCACTTCTCCGTGCCTTGCTTGTGGTGACCAAAGGTTTCGCCATCGGTGGCAACGGAAATCAGCTGAGCCGGAGGCAAAGCGAGCGGTTCCCCATCTTCTGCTCCCAAATCCACCGCCTGGCCCAAACGGTTGGCCAGGGAGCCAGAGCTCGCCAGCACATCATCAAAGCCCATGGCGCGGGAGATGGGGCCATCGTAGAAAAAGATGTCCAAATGGCCATTGGAGCCTTGGCAGCGGTAGGGGCGGCGGGGATCAATTTGCCCCTCGCCGACTTCCTCCCAATCTGCACCGCCTTCAACGCAGGGCCGACAGCGCTCAGCCTGGGACGGGGCCAGAATGATAAAGCGAATGCCCTCAGCAATGAGGGCTTCCACCGTGGGCATGTCCACAGCCGTTTCTGCTAGCCACATGCCCTCGGGCTCTCGGCCAAAGTGGCGACGGAAGTCTGCTTTACCCCAGCGAATTTGGGTGCGCTTATCTCGCTCATTGGCCAGAGGCAAAATGATGTGGTTGTAGACCTGGGCGATCGCGTTCCCATGGCCCAGTCGCTCTGCACTTAGTCGATCCCCCGCCTGAATACGGCTATAGACTTCGGGATCATGCTCCCGTAGCCAATTCATCAATGTGGGGCCAATGTTGAAGCTGAAGTATTCGAAATTATTGACGATTTCTACAATGTCACCGCGATCGTCATAGACCCGTGCAAAGGCATTGGGGCGATAGCTTTCCGCATTGATGCGAGCATTCCAATCGTGGAAGGGAGCTGCACCGGGCTGGCGCTGAATGGCTTCTAAGTAAGGGTTCTCCCTGGGAGGCTGATAGAAATGTCCATGGACCGTAATGTAGACGCCTTGGGCTAAGTCCAAGCGAGAGACATGGGCACTGTCGGTGGTGGACTGCTCAGCGGTTAGGCGGCGGGAGGTCGTCATGGAGGGGTGGCCCAGGGGTGACCTGGGATGAATGGTCTTGGGGATCGCTTGAGAAAACTGGGTTGAGCCTGGGCGCTCGGAGGAGCGGCTCAAAACCAATGCTTGTTGACTCTGCTTAACGCTGCTGGGCTAGCGCTAAGCGGCACTAGACCCTAGGAGCAGGTGATCCCGGACCTGGATTGAAAAACTGTTGGGGGAGTAGCTGTTGGGGGAGTCACGAGAGGATTGCAGCGCAGATCCCTCGCTTGAGAGAGCCACTTGTCCCAAACCCAGTGTTGACCAGAGCAAAGCTGGAGCCAGCTCTTGAATCAGGGTTGACCATCCTCAGAGATGGGGAAATATCATTCATGCGGTGATAAATAAGGGATAACCCCCCAACTGAACCACTCAAACTGGGAATAATTTGGGAGTGATCTGAGCATTCGGGGCAACGCGATCGCGGAATGGATGGAGAAAACGGTCTCTATCCCAGCTGTATCCCCTAGGCGCTAGAAATTAGCCGCTGCCGATGCAACAATGCCAAAAGCTCAATTAAAGTCTTACAGAAGAAAAACCTCTGCGTCTTCGCTTTCAGCATCGATGCCTGTAGGTCCTGTGCTAAATTTCGCACACTCTTCTGGGTCTGGCATCTGCAACTTAATAATTCTGAGCAGTTCGAGGCTGTAAGGATTAAAGGATCGAAATAATTCGATTTTCAATTTGCTCTAACCCTAGCCTAGCGCTGCTTTGGCCCTTTCGCTGGGGATCACTTCCTGTTCTGTCCACCTCCCAATTGTTAGGCTCGTGAAAAACCCGTTTCTGCTTGCTTTACTGCTATTTATTCCGATTTCCATCGCTGCGGAAGTGATGGGCTGGGGAGAGAGCATTGTCTTTATCACAGCGGGTTTAGCCATCGTTCCCCTAGCGGGCTGGATGGGCATGGCTACGGAAGAAATTGCTGTGGTGGTGGGTCCCTCCTTGGGGGGATTGATGAATGCAACGTTTGGTAACGCGACGGAGCTCATCATCGCCATCATCGCCCTGCGAGCGGGCTTGGTTGATGTGGTGAAAGCCAGTATTACGGGGTCCATCATCGGCAATTTACTGCTGGTCACTGGCCTGGCTATGCTTTTGGGGGGCTTGCGCTTCAAGGAGCAATCCTTCAAGCCCACTGCTGCTCGCCTCAATGCCTCTGCTATGAACCTGGCTGTAATTGCCATCTTGATCCCCACGGCGGTTCAATACACCTCCACCGGCATTGGCGAAGCAACCCTGCAAACTCTTTCTGTGGCGGTGGCTGCGGTACTGATTGCGGTTTATGGCCTCACCCTGCTGTTCTCCATGAAGACCCACAGCTACCTCTATGAGGTGGGCACCGCTGAGTTGGAAGACGGCCATGGTGGCGAGGTTTCGAGCGAGAGCCACAGTGAGGCAGAGGAACATCACGAGCAGCCGAATGTGGTCCTCTGGGGTGGCATTTTGCTGGCAGCTACGATCCTGGTGGCGATTATGTCTGAGCTGCTAGTGGGCTCCCTCGAAGCTGCAACGGAGACCTTGGGTCTGACGCCTCTGTTCACTGGCGTGATTTTGCTGCCCATTATTGGCAATGCAGCGGAGCATGCCACTGCCGTGACCGTAGCCATGAAGGACAAGATGGACCTTTCGTTAGCGGTGGCCGTGGGCTCCAGCATGCAAATTGCGCTGTTCGTCGCGCCGGTCTTGGTCATTATTGGCTGGTTGATTGGTCAGCCCATGGACTTGGACTTTAACCCTTTTGAGCTGGTGGCTGTGGTGGTGGCTGTGCTGATTACCAATTCCATTAGTAGTGATGGCAAGTCCAATTGGTTAGAGGGGACGTTGCTGTTGGCGACCTACGCCATTCTGGGCCTGGCTTTCTTCTTCCATCCCGTGTTGGAATTGCCCCAAGCGTTGGGCTAGCTGGGTTTGCTCAACCTGAGTTCGACAGCCAGACAGCCGACTTCTTTCCCTAGCCCTTACTCCTAAGGTCGCAGGGAACCGAACGCAAAAACAAGGTTTTGAGCCTTTCTCTTTTCCCCGCTCCTTTAGGAGAGGGGTGTAGGGGAGAGGAGGTTTTGCCTCTTGTCGAACTCCGGTTGTATTAGATCTCTAATAGGAAAACTCCAGACAGAAGAATTCCCTCCACCCAAATTTAGATGAAGGGAATTCTCACTATTTCTTGCTCAGAAAAACAAAAGATTTGAGGAAAAATCCAGGTTGCCTAACAGCGATTGATTAGTCGTAAATCACCCTTGCATCAAACCCTTTCGAACGAAGATAAGTCACCATCTCCTCAGCATTACGCCGTTCGCTATAAGACCCCACCTGGGCATAGCGACCCCGACCGTCTTCCTGCAAAAATGCCGAGCTCACGAAAGAGCGCAAAGCAGATAGCTCTGACTCAGCACCCACGCCTAGAGGCACAATCGCTTGATACGAATTGGAAGAACTGGTAAAAGGCACAGCAGCCACAGTCCCGTTGAAACCGCTAAAGCCGAACAGCTTACTCTCAGGCAATTGACGCTTAACCCGCGACTCCAACACCTCAGGGTGGGGCAAGTCCTGCCGCTGGCGCTGCTGATCGTAATAGCCAGAAACAACCTCGAAGGTGTTTTCTAAGCCACTGGCTCGGGTATCTAGCGGCACAAAAGTCTCATCCCGCAGATCCTGCAAGGCCCCAGATGTAATGGGGCCAAACTCTCCATCTAGACCACTGTTGTAATAGCCCAGCTCAGAAAGCTGAGCCTGCATTAATGCAATGGAATAGGCCTGAGTCAGCGTTGCTCCAACTCCGAACAACTGACGGAATGTCGTTTCACCCAAAATGCCATCAGCAAGTAGCTCTGGCCGGGAGCGCTGAAACTCCTGGAGTCCCGCCTTGGTAGCTGGGCCAAAATAGCCTTCACGGGCATTGCGAGGAATATCCACATTCAACAAGCCTCGCCGAACCAATTCTCGCTGAAGCTCCAACACATCGGCACCGCGATCGCCCAGTCGCAAACTGCGCTGAATATTAATCGTCTCAGCGGATTGAGCCTGGACAGGCTGGGACGCTAGCAAGACCGCTGCAGGGGCGATCGCTCCCCCTAACATCAGCGGCGCCAGTGCAGACAGCACCGCACTGCTGGCAGTCCGTGGCAAACGGGAACGAAGCCGACCCAAAGCCGAAACGCTTTGGCGCA
>CALLPZ010000439.1 GCA_938015405.1 uncultured Pseudanabaenaceae cyanobacterium | reverse complement strand
GGCGAATAAAGTACACCTGTCCCGTTGACTGGGCTGCAGACTTGGAAGCACGGTGCCTTTCATAGCTTCGGGGCTGATGATGATCTGGGAGACTGATGGCGGCTTGCATAGATCGAAAGATGGAGATATGGCGTGGAAAAGAAGGTTAACCAAACGAAGATTGAAGAGATTTAAACGCTTTCTGCAGAAGCGCAGTTTCCGCAACATTTGGTTACATTTCCCAACCTGCAAGGCTTGACTGAGAAAGTGCTGAAAGCAACCTGATGATTAATCGCGATCTTCCAGAATTCGACCTGAGTCAGCCTGAGTTCGACAGCGGTTCAAAGTACTCACCGAAATGCCAGAGGATCGATCCTCTGACGAAGAACGTGCCCCGCAAATACGGGCTGCAAGTCATAAATGCGTAACTGACTTAGAGAACAGCCCATTGAGTATTTCAATGGCTCCCATTGCGTAACCAGCTCAGTGGCCACATGTTTGTTTTTAGTTTGCCAAGGGCTCTCCTGGGTCCGTCAACAAAACCCACAAGAGAGGGAGTTACCGTCGAGCCACCGAGCTAAAGCCTCGTATTTCAGCAGTAGATTATGGCATTGCCAGATCAGGGCAAATTTAGCGGAAGCCGTCGGTCAAGATGGCAGATAGAGATAGGTCATCTAGCGAAATAATGAGGGTCCATCATTTCCTCTACGATCGCCCTCCCATGAACCTCCAAATCAAAAAACTCCACCCCGCAGCCATCCTGCCGAAATACGCCCATCCCGGTGATGCAGGCATGGATCTCTATGCCGTGGAAGCAGTGTGCATTGAGCCGGGGCAGACTGCCTTGGTGGCCACTGGAATTGCGATCGCCCTTCCCCCCAACACCGAAGCCCAAGTCCGCCCCCACAGCGGCCTCGCCCTAAAACATAGCCTCACCGTCCTCAACAGCCCCGGCACCATCGACGAAGGCTATCGCGGCGAAATCAAAATCATCCTCATCAACCACGGCAAGACCGCCTTCGACATCACCCCCGGCATGCGCATTGCTCAAATGGTCATCTGTCCCGTCATCTACGCCAACGTCCAAGAAGTGGACGAACTCAACAACACCGCTCGGGGTGAAGGTGGCTTTGGCTCCAGCGGCATTACAGATGCCTAGACCTCAAAATAATCGCTGCTAACGGAAACCTCAGCACACCCCATTCGTCATTCCCTAGCGGAGTCAGCCCCTACTTGTTTGTTAGGGGCTGACTCCGTTGTTGTACCTAAGCTTCTGTAAAACCTTTGAAACCCCCAAACCTCTTCTACAGCCAACCCTCAGACTATTAGTCAATCCTCAGTAAGAACGCCTTCAATCCATTCTGCAGAGTGCTGTGTACTTAAGCTAAACAGCAGATATCTACTCCGCTCTCGGAAATAGGGGCCTCAGGACATGTATTAGTCCAAAGCCAGCTCGCGCCCCCACCAACCAGAGGAAGCACCCCCAGCCATTTATCGAATGGGGCCCGCTTAGCCGACAAGCTGCTTTCACAGCAAGGCTAGGCCAAAACAGACCTCCCAAGCCACAGCGATGGAATCTTTGATTCCTTGCGCTCACCTGCCGCCCCGCAAGAACCTGAACCTCCCCTTGGCTGACGTTCAGCAGCTTCCAGCAATCGTTTTAGTAACCCATGGCTCAACCCACAGCTCAAGAGCAGTACATGCTCGAACTGGTCAATCGCGATCGCGCCAATCCCAATGGGGCCGCAAGCCGCCTCGGCATCGATCTCAATCAAGGCCTAGCCAGTGGCACTATCTCCACGACCGCGAAGCAGCCTCTGGCCTTCAACTTTCTCTTGAATGATGCGGCCCAAGGTCATAGCCAATGGATGCTGGACAATGACGTCTTCTCCCATACCGGTGAAGGAGGCACCAATTCCCGTCAACGGATGGCCAATGCTGGATACAGCTTCACAGGTAGCTGGCGCTCCGGCGAAAACCTTGCCTACAACGGCACCAGTGGCACCCTCAATGTCACCTCCACCCTAACCAGCCAGCAGAATGGGCTCTTTGAGAGCGAAAGCCACCGCACCAATATCCTCGGCAGTGACTTCCGCGAAATTGGCATTTCAGCCCTAACCGGAGAATTCGAGGGCTTGAATGCCCTCATCACTACTCAAAATTTTGCCAAAACAGGCACCGCCGTCTTTCTCACGGGTGTTGCCTATGACGATGCCACCCTAAACGACGACTTCTATACCGTAGGTGAAGGTCTCAGCGGCATCACCGTCACCGCGATACGCAACGACAACGCCCAAAGCTTTTCCACCACCACCTACGACTCCGGCGGCTACCAGCTTGCCCTCGACCCCGGCACCTACGAAATCAGCTTCTCCGGTGGCACCCTCAGCAACACCTTCCAGCGCTACGTCACCATTACCGATCGCAACATCAAGCTCGACCTCGCCACAGATCTCTCCAGCGCCCTCCAGCCCCTAAGAGTCCAAGGGCAACCCCAGGTCCAGAGCAGCAGCACCTCAGCCTTCATCGCTTGGGATAGAGTCACCAGCGTTGTCTCTAGCTTTCAGCTGGATACCACCAACCTCACCGCATCCACCACATCCATCGGTCGGCTCATCGAGGACACCAACTGGCAACTACAAACCACAGGTGACCTGAATAACGATGGGCAAGACGACGTCCTGCTGCGCAACTTGATCTCAGGTCAAAATCTGCTGTGGGAAATGACCCCCTTTGGCGAAGCGATCGCCGCAGAGCGTCTCATTGGTCGAGATGTGGCAGACCCGAACTGGAGTCTCTCCGGCACAGGCGATTTCAACAATGATGGCAAGACAGACATTGTTCTGCGCAACGAAACAGCAGACCAAATCGTTGCCTGGTACATGAACTCGGACGGCACCATTCAGTCAGAAAGCCTTGTCGGGCGTGGATTCGGCGACAACAACTGGAAGATTGAAGCCACCGCAGACTTCAACAGTGACGGTCAGACCGACATCCTGCTCAACAACGCCCTATCAGGCCAAACCCTGCTCTGGACCATGAATGGTTCCAATATTGCTAGCGAAGCACTCCTGGGACGCACCGTCGCCGATCAAAACTGGAAGATCGAAGGAGCCAAGGACTTCAACAACGACGGCATCACTGACGTATTTTGGCGCCACAGTTCTGGCCAAGGGCTACTGTGGACCATGCAAAGCGCCACTCAGATTGGCCAAGAACAGCTCATCAGCAATGTGCCCGACAGCACATCTCAACTGGTGCTGTAAGCCCAAGCAGACAATCAGCAACAGCCAACCATAAACTGACAGATCTGTGCTGGCACTTCTAAGAAGTGCCAGCACAGATTTCTTTTAGAGGTGGTTTAGAAATTCGGCTGAGCCTCAAGTTTAGGACTACCACCCGATGATTTAAGCTCCAGCTTGCGTAAAAAATCAGCGGCTCTCACCAAACTCGCGGTTACAGCTACCGGCCTTCTTTAAAAACCTCTTAGGAAGATCTATTCGAACCAGACATTTTATATTCTGTTCAGATGGTCCTAGAGCAATCAGAAATCCGTATTTTTTAACCAGTAAAACCTAATTCAAGAATAGCAACGGAACAAAGTAATCTCCTCCTTCGTCAAAGCAAAATTACCGTTGTAAAAACACGGATCAAATATCGAAATTACAGTTGCCGTTTTTACACGGCGTTGTTAACGTAGCCTAAGTGTGAGTCAAGTCACATAGATGCGGTTTAGGGCTCTCCCTAACTCCATTGAATCCAGTGTCACTCTACCCGCTGCCTTGAGGGCTACTGCTTGCTTTACGGGCAAGCCTTAATCAGTCCCCATGGCGGTGTGACGTCAACACTAGCTTCAGATGTTTGATTGGTTCACAAGTTACACTTCTCATTCCCATTGCATGGAGAAATCCCCATGCTGCTCCTTGACTAGCAATCAGGACTAACGATGGTGCTTCCTTAAACCACTCAGCACCAGCACTAACCGAGTGAGAGCCTTGAGGCCTAATCCAGCTTTTTCTAGCTCAATCTGAGTTCTCTATTTTCGCTATTTTTCCTAAGCCTCCAAGGCGTTTGTCTGCGCCGCAACCGAAAAAATAGCTCCCATAATCTGTCCATCAACTTTGCTCTGACAAAGAATGGTGATGGTTCTAGATGGTCCCTTGATCATTCGAAAGCATTGCCTATGGCTGAAGGGGAAATTAGAGGAAATAAGCCGTTAGATCCAATTTTCTAGGCGGTATTTAGGAAAGCCAATAGATGGGTTTCTAGGCCTCTCTAATCAATCGAAATTTGGACTTTTTTCTGCCATCGAAAGCCTTTAATCAGCCTTCGACAGGATTCGTTTATCCAAATTGCAATAGTTCGAAATCACAGGCCAAAATCACAGGCCGAAAATCACAGCTAACTTCTCACAGGCCGCAAGGCAAAGGAATATCACATGGCTACACCTACAGCTCAAGAGCAATACATGCTCGAATTGGTCAATCGTGCCCGCTCCAACCCCAATGCTGAAGCAAATCGCTTGGGAATTGACCTCAACCAAGGGCTCGCCAGTGGCACGATCAATGGCAATGCTAAACAGCCATTGGTCTTTAACTTCAATCTGATTGACTCCGCCCGCAGCCATAGCCAGTGGATGCTGAATACTGACCAGTTCTCCCATACCGGAGCAAACGGCAGCAGTGCCGGCGATCGCATGCGCCAGGCAAATTATGAATTCACGGGCAACTGGACCTGGGGGGAAAACATCGCCTACCAGGGCAGCACAGGCAGCATTGATCCAACCGCAACGATTGCAGATGAGCACGAAGGTCTATTCAAAAGTTCTGGCCATCGCACCAATATTCTCAGCAACAACTTCAGTGAAATTGGCATCGGCGCACTGGAGGGAAATTTCAATGGCTATAACAGCCTGATGACCACCCAAAACTTTGCCAAATCCGGCAATGACATCTTCCTCACTGGCGTTGCCTTTGATGATGCCGTCACAGATGACGACTTCTACACCGTGGGCGAGGGCATCAGCGGCATCAATGTCACCGCAACCAACAGCAGTGGTCAAACCTTCAGCACCACGACCTTTGGCTCCGGTGGCTATCAGCTAGCCCTAGACCCCGGCACCTATGAAATTGATTTCACAGGTGGCAATCTCGGCCAAACCGTAGAGCGCACCGTCACTGTAGGCAACAGCAATGTCAAGTTAGACCTCGCCACGGACCAGCTAACAGCACCCAGCCCAGCGAATCCACCGGCCAATGCTGAGACAGAAGAGTCCGTCCCCCCTTCTACAACCACTACGGGAACGACACCAGAGTCCAACCCCGAGTCGCCTGAAGAATCAACGAATGATTCTGTCCCCGAGCCTTCCGAGGACACGGCACCGCTTCAGCCTGATGAAGCCGAAACTCCTGTAGAAGAGACTCCCGTGGAAGAAACGCCCATGGAAGAAGCCGCCATGGAAGAGACTCCCGTGGAAGAAACTCCTGCAGAAGAGACTCCTATGGAGGAAGCTCCTATGGAAGAACCTCCTATGGAAGAAGCTGCCACGGAAGAAACTCCTGTAGAAGAAACGCCCATGGAGGAAGCTCCTATGGAAGAACCTCCTGCAGAAGAGACTCCTATGGAAGAAACGCCTATGGAAGAAGCTCCAACGGAAGAAGCCGCCATGGAAGAGACTCCTATGGAAGAAACGCCCATGGAGGAAGCTCCTATGGAAGAGCCGGGAGAATCAACTCCCATGGATGAAGGCCCCATGGAAGGCTCTGGCGAAAATCCCATGGCAGAACCCGAAGCAGGCGGAGAGTCTAGCCCACTGCCTGAATCTGATGGCATGTCCGACCCCGCCGCCATGGCTGACCCGGTCTCTACTGACCCCACGGCACCCGAAATGGTAATGCCAAGCCTCAATTTGATTGAAGGTACAGACGGTCGCGATCGCCTCCGGGGCACCCGCGCCGACGATGAACTGCGAGGCATGGCAGGCCAAGATCGCCTC
>CALLPZ010000438.1 GCA_938015405.1 uncultured Pseudanabaenaceae cyanobacterium | reverse complement strand
TCAGAAGTTTGGTCAGGTCAAAGGTCAGAAGCAAGCTGACTCTGTTGCAAAAGCATCCACGGGGCTTGGGCTTACCTTTTCTCGGATGGTCGTCGAAGCCCATGATGGGCAAATTTGGGTTGAAAGTGAGCTGTCCCAGGGCACTTGCTTCCACTTCACTATTCCCTGCGTCAGTGCATTGCTGTAAAGCCAGTTAAATCTAGGTTTTCCATGCCGGCTAAAAACTGCTGTACACGTGTTGAGATCTGATGCACCCCTCCCGCTACATTCGATTCAATATTGAGGGGCAGGACTGGATCATGGAGCGATAGCCTCAGCAAAAACCAGCCATCTTCGCTGGGGGACTGGCAAGCCACGCGAAGCCCTTCAAAATTGTTGGGAACGATCGCCCAATCACTCTGGTCCTGTACAAAGGCTTCTAGCTGGGCAATGACGCTCTCACCCTGGGATTTAAAGTCTTCGACTTCAATCTTGATGCGAACTTCTTGGCTCTCCTGGGGTTCCTTAAGGGAGGTAATTAAGTCTGTGAGAATGCGTCCCGCTTGCTTGGCTTTGGCCAGTTCAATCAACAGCTTGCTGACCAAATAAGCGCCATCATCGAGGAAATAGTTTTCCTTCATGGCCCCATGACCCGAGGTCTCGATCGCCAACCAAGACTCCTCCCCAGCACGGTTTAAGCGTATGGCCTCATTGATGACATTCTTATAGCCCCGTTTGAAGCGGTGATGCTTGCCGCCGAGGTCTTGCTCAATGAACTCAGCTAAGCCATCGGAGGTAATGGAATCGGTCACAATCGTTGAGCCCGGATGCTCCTGCAACACGATCGCGCCAATGAGAGCAATCAAACGATTGCGATTCAACTCTTGGCCCTGGTGATCCACTGCCGCTGAGCGATCCACATCGGTATCAAAGATAATGCCAAAGTCCGCCTGGTTCGCCAGCACGGCATCGCAGATGGAAGCCATGGCCTCTTTATTCTCAGGATTAGGGATGTGATTGGGAAACATGCCATCGGGCTCTAAGAATTGGCTCCCGCTAGTATCTGCTCCCAGAGGCGCGAGTACCTTGCTGGCGAAGAACCCCCCAGCGCCATTGCCAGCATCAACAATAATCTTGAGTCCTTGGAGGGGCTGGTCAAACTGCTGGGGATGATTGACCGCACTCCGAACTTTCTCCACGAGCTGGCTCGCATAGACTGAGATGAAGTCTCGAGGTGCGATCGCCCCAGCTGCTGCAACTTCGGGGAACTGATTCTGTTCAGCTAAGGCCAAAATAGCTGCGATATCAGGTTTTCCCAAGCCCCCGCCTGCGGTGAAGAATTTGAGGCCATTACGATTAAAGGGCAGGTGGCTCGCCGTCATCATGATGGCTCCGTCACAGTCAAACCCTGGTGTGACGGTACTCATAAACATGGCCGGTGTGGAAGCCAAGGCACAGTCAAAGACCTGGCTCCCAGAGGCAGCCATGCCAGTCATGACGGCTTGCATTAACTCAGGCCCGGAAAGGCGACTGTCTCGACCGATCGCGATGGTCAGCTCCGTGGCCGGTTTGTCCAGCTTGGTCGTTAGCCAGGCCACAAAGGCACGGCCCAAGCGCTCAGCAACGACAGTTGTGAGATTCACTGCCTCACCGGGCACGCCCTCCAGGGCCACGCCACGGATATCTGAGCCGTTTTGTAGCTTTTTCCAATTGAAATCTTGCATGGTCAATCGAGGACTATGGCCTTGGGATGGAGCGATCGCGGTGCGACTGTCCAAATCATGCCTTCCAGATGGACCTAAGCCTAGCAATCAAGACGTTCGTTAATAGTTGGCTGAGAGGTTGTTTGAGAATTCGGCCAAACGTCAAATTTTCAACCTCAACCAGTAATGAAACGTGGAAGTCCCGTTCATCTGGGCAGTGCCAGAGGACATTCTGCTACAGCTAAAGGCCTTGCTCAAACAACCTCTGCTGAACTGTTGTTCGTCGGCTTGAGTCAGTCTGTTGGAGTCCCAGGAGGCGGCAGAATTGGAACTAGCATCTCAGCGCCAAATTCTCTGCCATTGAGCCGTTGCAGTTCACTTGCGAGCCTTACGGGGTGAAGGCTACAGCTCAATGGCTGCTTCAAAAACGCTGAGGTTAATTTCTACTCGCTTTCTGGGTCAATGGGAGTCTCACCCGTGAGAATGAACAGATCGCTCTCTACTTTCCAGCCTCGCCATGCTTCTCTCTCGCTTTCGCTGTTTCGGGTTTGCGCTGACGGTGCTAGCGCTCATGCGGCCGGGTTTCGTTCTGGCTCAATCCCAGGGCGAGAGCTGGCAAAATCCGCCGGAACCGATTCTCTCGATGTTAGAGACCCCGGCCCTACCGGGGGTTGTGATCTCGCCGGATAATCGTTGGTTGGTGGAGGTGATTCGTCCCCCACTGCCCCCCATTGCCCAGTTGGTTGAGCCCGTGGTGGCGATCGCAGGGTACGAGCTTAACCCCAAGACCTGGGGCCCGGCTCGGGAATTTGCCTATGAGGGCTTGAGCTTGCGGGCGATCGGTGCTGAAACCTCTACCCCCATTGCTTTACCCCCGAATCCCCGCATTCGTAACTTCAACTGGTCCCGAGACAATCGCTATCTCAGTTTCACACTGACCCAAGCTGATGGGATCGAACTGTGGGTGTTAGATACGGAGACAGCCCAAGCCAAGCAACTGACCGGACCATCGCTCAATGCCACCCTGGGCGACCCCTGTCGCTGGCTACCGGAAGATCAGGGTTTGATTTGTCTAATGCGTCTCCCTGGCATAGGGAATGCTCCTGAAGCCTCACAGGTTCCCCAGGGCCCCATTGTGGAAGCCACTACGGGGCGAGCTGCCCCAGCGCGCACTTACACAAACTTGCTGGCGAGTCCCCATGACGAGCGCCTCCTGGAATACTACTTCCGTAGCCAACCGACCCAAGTGGGACTGCAGGGTGAGCTAACCGCTGTGGGACAGCCTGATTTGGTCTGGGATGTGAAACCCTCCGGCGATGGTCAATGGCTGCTGCGTTCCACCTACCATCGACCTTTTTCCTACCAAGTTCCTCTCTCGCGCTTTCCCCTGCGCCATGAGTTGCTAAATCGTCAGGGTGAACTGGTGCAAGAAATCGCAGACTTGCCCCTGGCCGATAACATTCCCGTGACCCGCGATTCGGTGCGCCAGGGCAAGCGCAGTCTGAATTGGCGGCATGATCAGCCCGCCACACTCTATTGGCTGGAAGCCCTAGATGGAGGAGATTCCCGCCAACCGGCTGACTATCGAGATGCCTTGTTTGAGTTGCCTGCCCCGTTTACCAGGGAGCCTCGGCAATTGTGGCGCTCAACTCTGCGTCTCTGGCGAGTGACCTGGGGCAATGAGCAACTGGCCTTGGTGAATGAGGGCTGGTCTGATAGTCGGCAACTCAAGACTTGGCAGATTGACCCCAGTGCTCCCGAAGATCCTGCTCGGCTCCTATTTGAACGCAACTTTCGCGATGTCTATTCAGATCCAGGACGTCCCGTCACTGCACCTGGCCCCTATGGCTGGAGCACGCTCCTGCTAGGTGCTCAGGGGCTGGAAAACAGTCTCTACTTGAATGGGTTTGGTGCTTCCCCCGAAGGGGTCTATCCCTTTCTAGATCGGTACGATTTAGCAACAAGGACTAAGCAACGACTCTGGCAGGCCCAGGGGGAAAACTTTGCTCGGGTTCAGCGCGTCTTGGGAGCTGATGCCAATCAATTGATGATTCGTCGCCAGTCTCCCACGGAGCCGCCCAATTACTACCAGGTGGACCTGGCTGAAGCGACAGAAGCACCGCTGACTCAATTTGAAGATCCCCTGGCTTGGTATGGCGAGGTTCAAAAGGAGGTGGTGCGCTACCGTCGGGAAGACGGCGTAGAGTTGAGCGCCACGCTCTATTTACCGCCCGGTTATGATGCCCAGCGAGATGGACCCCTACCGACTTTGTTTTGGGTGTATCCAGAAGAGTTCAAGGATCGTCAGGTGGCCAGTCAGGTCACGGAATCTGAATACACCTTTGATCGACCCGGTCGTACTTCTGTGCTGTTTCTGCTCACCCAGGGATACGCTGTCTTGGATGGACCAACCATGCCGATTATTGGAGAAGGCGATCGCGAACCCAATGATCGCTACCTAGAACAATTAACCATGAGTGCCGAGGCGGCGGTGGATTACGTCGTTGAGCGAGGTGTAAGTGATTCAAAACGGCTGGCCATTGGCGGGCATTCCTACGGTGCCTTTACCGTGGCCAATATTCTGGCCCATAGCGAACTCTTCCAGGCTGGCATTGCTCGCAGTGGTGCTTACAACCGTAGCCTCACCCCTTTTGGATTCCAGGGAGAACAGCGCAATTTTTGGGAAGCCAAGGAGACCTATATCAAAATGTCTCCCTTCTTTGTAGCAGACCAAATTAATGAGCCGCTGCTGTTGATTCATGGCACTGAAGATAATAATTCCGGCACCTATCCGATCCAATCGGAGCGTCTCTATGAGGCCATGCGAGGACTGGGGGGAACGGTGCGCTATGTTTCGCTTCCTGGCGAGGGCCATGGCTATCGCTCCCGTGAAGCAGCAGGGCATGTGCTTTGGGAGATGCTTCAGTGGCTAGAGCAACATCTGGGGACCAAGGCTTCTTCTTAGGACTCCAATGCCATGGCAACCCCCGCTGCTCATCGCAAATCGCCACTTCTGACTTGGGGGTTGTTGAGTTTGCTGACAAGTCTTCTCACGAAACGGGAACTAATCCCCTACAATAGCCGACATAAAATGGCAGTTCGAGGATAGTGCCCTACGAGTGTAGGACTGGGAAGTTGATGTATTGATGCATTTTCCCGTTCCAGACTTGCCTGTCCTGGCATTCACCCCAACAGGAGTTCCCATGCAGGTATCGGCAGCATTCCAATCCCATCAGCATCATCCTCAAGTCGCTCTTGGTGATGCAACGACTCCACTCAAAACGCCGCTCAGAGTTCTGGGCAAGGCTGCCATGGTTTTGGGCGGTTTGGCTATCCTGACTAGCCCCTTGGGGAGCTTGCCAGCCCAGGCGGAGAGCTATGACGATATGCGCCGTTTGCTGTCCGGTCAGGGCTGCAATAGCTGTGACCTCAGCCAGGCTGGACTGGTGTTTGCCAACCTGGAAGCGGCTGAGCTGAGCAATGCCAACTTGAGCCAAGCGAAC
>CALLPZ010000437.1 GCA_938015405.1 uncultured Pseudanabaenaceae cyanobacterium | reverse complement strand
GCAGGCTTGGGGGGTAACTCATGGGCAAAGCTACGCATCTTGTCAAAACGCAACGGACCAGCTGCAGACCCCCAAATATGAGCATTGGTGTCAATGTCAAAGCCGCGATCGCGACTAACCCAAGTACTCTCTGTCAGATCTACCTCACTAACTAAATAGGTCTGATGACCATCCCGAGGAATGATGCAACCATTGCCAGGCTCCACTCCGCCAACATAACGTGGTGAGCCACTATCCTGGCCTGGTAAATCTGCGGCATCCCCCTCAGCTAAGCGACTAAACTCCGGCTGTTCCGGAGCCGAGGAAAACACCATGGAACAGCGATCGCGAGGAACTAGCGCCTCATGGCTCAAACTTGCCAGAATGCTGTCCTCTCGGCTGGCTCCTGCAAATAACATGGGATCTTTAAAGCCATAGTTCTCCACGTACACGCTGCCATCTGCCTGCATCACAAAGCGATGGGCACCCTGGCGGTAGGGAGACCACAGGTCGTAATCGTAGGCCTGCTCCGAGTAGAAGCCGATGCCGTTGAAAAACGACTGGGGCAAGGGCCGAAAGTAAACGTGGATATGGGCAAAGGTGGCCGGGTTCAGATCAGACTGGCGGCGATTGCTAAATTCTCCAGCCATCCACTGGGCAAGTTGCCAAGCTTCGGAACTATAAGTTTGGGAAGGAAATGTCTCAGCAGACAGGGTCGCCATGGCAAGGAGAGGAAGATGAAGAGATCAAATAATGAGAGGCGTGACCGCTAGCTGCAATGCATAACCGCCCCATTTCAGAGTCAGCGATCAGTCCGCAGCTTTGGCTGGCTGACGAATCTCTGAAGCAAAGGAGGCGGTAACCACACCAGTACCATCACTAGTACGAATCAGAGACACCCGGAAACGCAGGTTATCGGTCCCAAACCAAATGCGCTCTTCGGCAGCAGCTCGGTCATAGCTAGTCACCAAGACAAACATGCCTTCTTCAGTGAAGTGGTACTCCCCCACTGCAGGAATAGTCTCGGCATAACCTTGGGAGCGTAGCAACTTCCCCGTCGTTGGAGACGTTGAAACGGGCACCAACAAACAGCTACCAGAAACAACTTCATCCTCATCCCAGTCCGATTCTCCAGACCAAGCCATATGGAAAGGAGCAATTGCCTGGTCCACATCAAACCCATGGGTCTGACATAATTCAGCAACGGCAGCATCACCCGTATCTACAGCAGTGATATCAATTGTAGAGAGCACCTCTTCAAAATGCTGAAATGCCAGATTATGGCCACTGCGCTGGGAACGCCAAGCACCGATGGACTGCGCCACAAAGGTCTCGATAGTCATAGCTTGTTGGTAGGTCACAGTCGAAGTCAGGACAAGGAGGGAGTGATTGCTTCGCTTAAAACACAGCAATCACCTCATACATGAGGACAAATAGCTTACAAGCTCACTTAATGGAAAACGCTGTGGAGCATGAAACTGCCCCACAGCGGATTGCTAGCACCTAGAGTCTAGGAATCTGGATAGCAACAGGTCAAAAATTCCGAGCAAGAACTCAAACTTCCGGCCAGCACTAAACCAAGAACAGGCAAATAGCCTTAAGCAATTTCAGAGATGCTGACAACGCTGCCACCACTGCGCTGAATGCTTCTCATGCGGTTAGACAAGCTGTCGTAGCTCACATCATAGCTAGTGCTAGAACGGCGGAAGCGAGACCCAGCACCGGGCTTGGTCACCACAATGCGGAAGCGCTTGGAACGGTTACCCAATGCGTTACCCGCTCCAACAGGTGCAGAAATCTTGGTCGCCTTGTTGCCAGCCAAGTCAGAAATCAGGCGAGCAGCACCGCTAGCATCGCTAGTGGAATTACCACGCATCAAAGCAAAAGACCGGTTAAAGGTCACATTCTTGAGACCTGACTGAGTCTGAGTGGCACGAGCATAGGGAACTGTGTTCTCACCAAAGCTGCTGCCATACTCTTCACTATCGATGTAGGAAGCAATGTCAGCCTCGTAGCCCTCTTCGCTATAACGGCGAACATGCTCAGAGATCTCAGCTTGATCCTGGGGTGCACGACCGAGGAAGTGCTTGCAGTTCAGCTCAACAAAGCGGTACTGAGAGGAAGCTTCGAAAAACTTCTGGCGGTACAGCTCAGACATACCCACAGCAGCAACAAACTGGCGAACAGTAATGTCACCATTGCGCAGTGCAGATTCTGCACTGGTCAGGCTCTCGCTTTCCATCACATGGGCATTGCCCAACACCTGACGATATACAGCGCGAATCACGCCCTGCAGATCACCTTCAGTAAAGTTGCTGCGCAGCTCAACGGCTTCTGCTGGGACAGACCAAATAGACATTTTCTAACTCTCCTAAAAACAGATGTTCTTAATTTCCAGCTACGGGGCAGATTCCCCCGCAGCCCAATAGATCCGGGCCCAAGGTCAAGCCTCACCCATCAAAATGGGGAATCCTAACACTCAAAGCCCGAACCCAATTGGATTGAACACAGCTAGGCAGAAAGCCAGCGCAAAAGGCAATTTGCGGTCTATAAAATGACTGCAACAAGCTTGCCGCCCAAACCGGGTTGTATCCTTAGCCCACTTCAGTGATGCTGACGATGCGACCGCTGGTACGGTGAATTTGCTTGAGCTGAGGCGTCATGTTGTCGCCATTGACCAAGTAAGTGGTAGTTGCCAAACGACGACGGCTACCATTGCGCTGGCCAGCAACAACAATCTTGAAGCGCTTGCTAGGTGCATCAGGACCACTAGCCACAGAGCCAGAACGAGGCAGCTTGATAGCAGGAGCAGTGTTGCCTGCAACAGCCGCAACCAACTTAGAAGCCTTACCAGCCTTATCGCTCTCAGCAGGACCACGGAAGATGGCAAACATGCGGTTGTAGCCAGACTGCTTTTGGCCAACCTGGCTCACAATGCCACGGAAGAAGGGAACAGTGTTCTCGCCAAAGGCAGCTTGATACTCATCGCTATCGATGTAGGAATCGATCTCAGCACCGTAGCCAGCACCAGCACAGCATTGGATATGCTCAGACACCTCAGCCTGGCTCAAAGGAGCACGACCCAACAAGTGCTTGAAGTTCAGCTCCACGAAACGGTAGGGAGCAGAGCTTTCAAAGAAACGGGACTTGTAGAAGTCAGACTTGGCTACTTCGCGAACAAATTCACGAACAGAAAGCTCTCCATTGCACAGGCGAGACTCAGCGCTGACGCAGCGCTCGCTTTCCATCACATGGGCATTGCCCAAAACTTGACGGTACACGGCACGAATAATGGCCGCTTTATCATCGACACCGGCACCAGGCCAGAGTTCAAAGCGAGTATCTGCAAAAGCATCAACGCCAAATTTCACGGCAGGAGCTGTACTAACCATGGAAAAACCTTACGTATTGAAAAACAAAGACTAAATAGAGCGTCTATTTCGGAACGGCCACTCAGCAGCACATCTCCCAAACGACCCCGCTCAACGCCAGCATTAGTGCTCAAGCATGTGACTTGCTGACGATAGATAAATCCACCGCAGGCCCCTGCTTTTATGGGTTGTTTAGCTAGGAACATTTCCTGCTCCTGGCCGATATCGATAGCGAGCTTTGCCCACAACAGCAACAGCAAACTACGGTCAATTTTTAAATTATTGAAGCTGCGATCGCAGCACCGCCGTAAACCAACAAAGCCCGGCTCTGGCGCAATACCAGAGTCGGGCTAATGTCGATTTAGTTAACCGGCGTTACGTTAGCAATCACACCGCCTTGGCGATGGATGCGCTGATAAGTCTCAGACAGCTGGTTGAAAGGCACCATGTAGACCTTGTTGCTCCGGCGGAACTTGGAGACACGATTAACCGCGTTGGAACGGATAGAAGTGACTTCAATGCGGTAGATCTTGCCGTCAGCGCTAGCACCAGCACCATGACGAGTCCGGGAACCCAAAGCAGGCTCTTGGAACAGAGCGCCACCAGCACTGGGGGACTTGACAGAAGTTGGAGTCTTGCTGATTACCAAGCTGTTGAGGCGAGGCTTCTTACCAGCCAGGTTGCTCTTGAGGCTGCTGGAGGAAGAACCACGAACCAGCTCAAAGAAGTGAGTGAACTGAACCATGCTGGTGCAGGCTTCAGTCTTGTAGCCACGCAGGAAAGGAACAGTGTCCTCACCAAAGGTGTCCTGGTATTCAGCGCTATCAATATAGGAATCGATATCCGACTCAAAGCCCTTGTTATCCAAGGTGGTGCTGTGAGCACGCATCTCTTCGAGATCGTAAGGAGCGCGACCGAGAAGGTGGCGGAAAGCCAGCTCCGTGTAGCGGTAGCGGGCGCAGGTATCGAAGAAGCGAGTGCGATACAGCTCCGACTTAGCGACAGCGCGAACAAACTCACGCACGCTCAGTTCACCGCTCTTGAATTTAGATTCAGGAATGGCGGCGCGCTCGCTCTCCATCACATAGGCATTGCCTAGGACTTGGCGATAGACGGCCTGAATAATGGATTCGGCTTCATCATTAGAGCGGCCGGGAAGCAATTCAACGGGGGCAGTCTCATCAAAGCGAGCGACCCCCAGTTGGGATGCAGGTCCAAATGGCATTGAAACTGTCTCCTAATTGGGTATTAACGGAGTTTTTTGACAAAGCGTGGAGCAGTTCATCGTGAACGCAGTAGCTACGCTCATCCCACCCAAACAGTGGGGAGACGACTCAACCAGCGCTGGATTGTGTAAAACGTTTCCAAAGACCACTGAAACAAAGCAGGTCGCAGGATAACGACTGCTTGCCGCAGCAGGCAGAGCTAGCAAAACCGCCAGCACAGAAAATCGGGTACTAGAACCCCTTAGATTGGCGTTCCTCTTATAAGGATACGAGCTTCCTCATCAAGACCAGCTTAAGAAATGTAACCTTCCCCGTTGAAACGTCAAGAGACGCAAACATTTTCTGAGAGCCAATGAGCAGACAGCCCCAGGGCAACTGGGTTGGGGACTACAGGCGCATCAACCAAAATGATTGGGGCGAGGCTTGTTTCAATTAATTAAGCTGTTATTAGAGGGAGATAAACCCGAAGGCAGCAAGAGCAGTCGCTCCAAGCATGCCGGTCAGCACAGTTGCACCTGCGATTGTGACCGAGGCACCGACCATGCGAGCCCACTGGGGAGGCAGAGAGCCAGACCAAGTGGATCCGCCACCTGAGCCTAGGCCTCCCTTACTCAACAAGCCCATGTCTTCAAGGCGAAGACGGTAGTCTGCGGTGTAGCGAGGCATGCGCTGGTAAGGCAGCTCGCCAGTACCTCGAGCAGGCAGGGTACGACGGCGCTGGAATGGCACCATGTCGTCACCGAACTGTTCGGCATATTCTGCACTAGACATCAGAGCATCCACAAAGCCTTGGATGCCTCGGGTTGCCAAGACAATGGACCAGGATTGGAGTTCACGCTCTCCATGGGGCGAACGACCCATCAGACGCTGCAAACAGAGCTCAACAAAGCGATAGTTGCTGTTGCTGTTGTAGTTGTTGCGGCGAAAAGGCTCAGAGAGGGCGAGACCTTGCACAAACTCACGCACAGTGATTTGACCGTTACGGAGTTGTGACTCCAAGAAGGTCTGCCGATTGCGCTTCAGCATTTGCTGCTCGTGGAACACTTGCAGGTAAGCTGCATTGATCAGCACATCCATATCGGCAGATGAGAGCAAGTTCTCTGCGGAATAGACAAAAGAGTGCTCATCGCCAGCCACTTCAAAGCCTTGGACTCGCTGATTTTGGCTTTGGAGGGAGTAATCCAGTAACGGAATCGCCATACGCATCTCCAGAATGAAGGTCAGGGGTCCCCGTAAGGGGTAAGTCAAAAATGAGGTTGACTAACGTAGCCCATCCCCCAGAACTCTCAAGACAACTGCTAAGAACCTGAAAGTAAGCGGGATTAAGCGACAAAAGCCAGTTCTGCCAGGGAGATTGCCCTAGCAGTTAGGTATCGGGCAAAGCTATAAAGCCGCCGTTAAGAAAAGGTGGCTTTCAAAAAGTGCTGAGCTAGATTGGGGCTTAACGAAACAGCCAAATTCGAGCAGGTATATATATACTCGGTCGGCCACTTAACGAGAATCCTAAACTCAGGTCTCCCAAGCGCTGTAGGAAACCAGACAAAAAGTTACGCCCTCTCATTTAGCTGGCTCCAGGTTTACAAAGCGGCTGCAATCCAGTCTGAGAGGGGGATTGAGAGCAACAATAAATGTTACTTAATCGTGACGATTGACGAAAGACAGCAAAAATCTAAAACGCCTACACTTCCTACAGAGAGACAGATACAGAGATTTATTGAGAATCTGGAGATTTTGACCTCTCAATGGTTACCAGAAGTAAAAGCTGTTCAAGATGAGAGGCGATGATACAAAAAGAGTTCTCTTGAATTATTTCGCAACGTAAAAAGTAAATAGGCAGCTATGCCTCAGTTAGGGATA
>CALLPZ010000436.1 GCA_938015405.1 uncultured Pseudanabaenaceae cyanobacterium | reverse complement strand
GGCCGGTACGCGGTGAAAGCCGTGAATACCTGCTTCCTCAGCAACTTCCCGATACTCCATGTCGATTTCTTCGAGCGTTTCAATATGCTCGGAGACGAAGCTGATCGGGACGACCACTAAGTCTTTTACCTTTTGCTCGGCCAGCTCGGCGATCGCATCCTGGGTGTAAGGTTCCAACCAATCGATGGGACCCACGCGGCTTTGGTAAGCCAGGGTATATTCATTGCTGCGATTCAAGGTCTCCATGATCTTGACAACGCAGTCTTGAATTTCCTTTTGATAGGGATCCCCTGCTTCCTCAACGTAGCTCACGGGAACACCATGGGCAGAGAAGAAGACATGGGCCTGGTCTGGATCGGGCAGCTTGTCTAGCTCTCGCTCGATGAGGCCTGACATGGCCTTGAGGTAGCCAGGGCGCTCGTACCAGGAAGGAATGACAGTGTAATCAATTGACTTAAAAGCAGCATCCACAGCCTGAATGCGCTCCAGCTCACGGAAGCTGGAACCACTGGTACTAATGGAGAACTGAGGGTACAGGGGCAGGATGACAAGCTTTTTGATGCCATCCCTCTTAATTTGCTCTACCGCTTCTTCAGTGAAGGGGTTCCAGTAGCGCATGCCAATGTAGACTTTGGCTTCTACACCGCGATCTCCCAAAACTCTGCGCAGGCCATCAGCTTGCTCTTCGGTGATGCGAAGCTGAGGGGAGCCGCCACCAATTTGCTTATAGCCTTCTTGGGATTTCTTATAGCGTAGGGTCGAAATCAACCACGCCACGGGCTTTTGTAAAGCCGGAGAAGGTAAGCGGATGATTTCGGGGTCAGAAAATAGGTTAAACAGGAAGGGGCGAACATCTTCCAGTTTTTCCGGTCCACCAAGATTTAAGAGTAAAACCCCTACGCCACCCATACAGTTCCTTTAAGTCCGCTAGATCGCTTTTCGGTCTGTTAAAGATGGTAACAACAACAGGGGCAATCATCATAATTTTTCGCAATAGTACAGGCCAGATGATTTTTGTCTGTGGTCTATGTGACAATATCTGCCGCTAGGAGTCTTTAGTGATATAAGCCCCAAGGGCTTGGGGGACAAGCTTTTGAGCTGGCCTGCCATTTTTGAGGCGATCGGTGATAATAGGGGCGATTTTCGGGCGTCGAGCTGGGCTCCCTGCTGGTGGAGTGAATGGGCAATTTGTCGGGTGACCTAACCGAACCCATCACTTGTGGAGGCTCGGTTGCATCTGTTGTTGGGGAGATTGGCTGCCGTTGTCTCTGTCTCGCCCCTGAATCACGAGTTGTTCCCTGCGATCGCCTGCTTGCCATGCCCTCTGCGTTGACCAAAGCTGATGCTAAGAAGTTTGAGGCTCAGCTAACTGCCATTAACCATCGCCTCAAGGTGGCCCAACTGGGTCTCAAGGTTGAGCAACGGGGGGGACGTTTGGTCTTGCGCGGCACCTTGCCTCCTAAGCCAGGCAGCACAAAAACGAAGGCTTACCAACAGCGCATCAGTTTACAGCTGCCCCCCAACCTCGCTGGACTGAAGCAGGCGGAGCGAGAGGCCAAGGTGGTGGCTGCTCAATTAATTACAGAGACCTTTGATTGGGATAAATATCAGATTTGGCGAGGGCGGGAGCGTTTGGATCAAGAGACTTTGTCTCAGCAAATCAAGGGCTACGAGCGACATTTCTTTCAGCAGCCAGAGCGCCAGGCGGCTTTGTCGTCGACCCAAACGACCTGGGAGAGCGCCTACCAGCCCTATTTGCGTAAGCTTGAAGCGATGGCCCAGGGCAGTCGTAAGTTGGCCTTATCTGAGGCCATTTGCCTAACGGTGGAGTCTTTCCCCCCCAATGCCCGTGCAAGGCAAATTTGCTGTACGGCGTTGGCCGCTTTTGCAGAATATTTGGAGCTAAAGCTGCCAGAGGATTTTAAGGAGCGAGGGGGAAACTATAGTGCGGCACAGGTAAAGCGTCGAGATTTGCCGACAGATGAGGAGATTCTGGCGGCCTATGAGTTGATTCCCCATGAAGGCTGGAAGTTTGTTTTTGGGGTGATGGCAACCTACGGTTTACGTAACCATGAAGTCTTCTTTTGTGACTATGGCCTACTGAAGGTCGGCAATGCCTCGGATAGCATTACTGTGCTGGATACGACTAAGACAGGGGAGCACGAGGTCTGGCCCTTTTTTCCCGATTGGATTGATCGGTTTGATTTACGGCATGTGCAGCTGCCGAAGGTGAATCGGGATTTGGATAAGACGACGTTGCAGCGTATTGGACAGCAGGTGACAAGGCAGTTTAAGCGCTATAGCATTCCCTTTTCGCCCTATGACCTTCGCCATGCCTGGGCGGTGCGGACGATCCATTTTGGTTTGCCAGATACTGTTGCGGCGAAGATGATGGGCCATTCCGTGGCCATTCATACAAGGACCTATCACAAGTGGATTACGCGGCGAGACCAGCAGGTGGCAGTGGATGCGGCGTTGAAGCGGAATGGCAATGGCTAGGATTTTGCGGCTAGATGCCTGAGCTTGACAAGTTGATAGCTGGCTTTGCCCCGCTGTCGTGAGGTTTGTTTCACTCATGGCTTCAAAGCTCAAGTCCCTTAAAGCGGATTTGAGCTTTGGAATCAATTCCAAGACCGCGAGGCAAGAACTTTTGCAAGCTGGTGAACTCAGGTTAAAGCGACGATAGGTCAACGTTTTTCAGATTGGTGTCAGCTAGCCGGTGAGGAAACTGGTGTTTTGTTTCTAGTTGCCCTTTCTATTTTTCTTTGAGGCATTCATAAATCATTGACTCGTTTAAGCCGTTCATCATGCCTTAAACAATTGTTGGTAGAAGCATTTCTATAGGCATCTACCTATCTCCATTTAAATTTGCTGTTCAAACCATAAATGGGTGGATTCGTCACGTTTAGGGCTTGAAATATACTCACTCTGGTCGTTTGAGAGTCGTAAATAAAACAGACATTGGGAGTGTAATTACGCAATCTGCTTGTAGACTAAATTGAAACTCCCTCTGTAAGTAAAAACTAGGCCATGGTCGCTCGGTCTTCTCAGTCTCAATTAGCACTTCAGAAGCAATTCTGCGACTACCTTTGTCAGGCCTTTTCAGCCTTGGGAGCCACTGTCAGTGATGTGGACTGTGGCGTAATCGCGACTGCTGTTCAACAGTCCATGGTGGGTCCCTGGCGTTTCTTTCATACGCTAGAACATGGCATGAAGGTGGGCGGTAATGAGGAGCCCATTGAAATGCTGGCTGGGGCTTTCCATGATGTTGTTTATGTTCAAGTTGATGCGGGAATTCCGTTTAACTTGACGGGTTGCATTAGTCCCGTGGTTGAGCAAGTTGGCGATGCCATGGTGTTACGGGCCATGCAGCCTGAAATTGAACATTTGCAATGGCTATTGCCTTTATTTGGCCTTTCGGCTGGACAGGTTCTCCTGCCTGGGGCTGGACAGAATGAATTTTTGAGTGCTCTGGTGGCGATAAAGCTTTTGGAGCCTTTTGTAGAGAAGCCAGTTTTATTGGCGATCGCTCTATGTATTGAAGCGACGATTCCCTTTCGGCAATCGCCTTGCCCCGATAGCCTTCCGGAAGCGACGTTCGCGCGCTTGCAAGCGATTTGCCAAGACCAGGGCCTTGAGCTAACAGAAGCTGAACAGATTGCCATGGTCCAGCGGGCGGTGAGGGTGGGGAACCGTGATGTTATGAGCTTTGCGGAGTCCAGCGCAGCCCATTTCCTGGCAGATACCTGGAACTTACTCCCAGAGAGTCATCAGTTCAGTCCTGGGGGGCTGCATCGGATTCAGGACTATCGCCAAGTCATTGAGAAAACGGAAGACTTTTTCCTGAATTTGGATCCAAGTTGTATTTTCCAGCAGTTTCGAGGGGAGCCAAGCCAGGCTGTGCATTCTCACTGGGAAAGCCAAGCTAGGGAAAATCTGGCGGTGGGTCAACTGTATTTGAGTTGCAAGCTGGTGGCGATCGCCCTGCTAGAAGCTTTGGCCTCTCCTTTTGGCCCCCAAACGGCCCTGTCTTTATTTATGGGCACCTTGCCCGATGGCGCATCTAGTCCACCATTGCGGCTGGAGCAATTTTTCCCCCCGCCTCACTGGTCTGGGGATGTGATGTCGGAGCGAGAG
>CALLPZ010000435.1 GCA_938015405.1 uncultured Pseudanabaenaceae cyanobacterium | reverse complement strand
TGGTGAGGTGGATGAGCTGATTCCGTTATGGCATGGACAAAAGCTGTATGAGGCAGCTCCGGAGCCGAAGCAGGCGCTGTGGGTGGAGACGGCAGGGCATAACGATTTTATTGAGGTGGCAGGCGATCGCTTCGACCAGGCTTTGAAGGAGTTCTCTCGCTTGGTACAAGCGCAATAGTCTAATACCAATTCCAACAAAGTGAGCTACAAATAAGGAGAGTAAAGGGTGTAATGAATGGCAGGAGTACTCAAGCTAGAAATAAAGGAGTCGTCGGAGCAGTTGGGCGACTTGATGCAGACTCAGTCAGACGCTGTGGCTCGCAGTAAAATTCAGGTTCTTTGGTGGTTGCAAACTGGACAATGTCATCAAGTGAACCAGCTTGTGGAATTGAGCGGGTACCATCGGACGACAATTTCGCGTTGGCTGTCCTCCTATCGAGAAGGAGGACTCGCTCGTTTGTTAGAGGTCCGGGTTTCAACGGGACGGCCTCGCAATCTCAGTGATGAGGTTCTGGCGGACCTTCAACGTGAACTCAATGAGCCTGAAGGCTTTGAAAGTTATCTGGAAGTTCAACGGTGGCTGCTGGCCGTTCATGGGGTTGAAGTCCCTTACTCCACGGTTCATTCCATCGTTCGTTATCAACTCAAAAGCAAGCTCAAGCGGGCTCGTCCCGTCTCCGAATACCAGGACCCTGAAGCCTTAGAGGCCTTCAAAAAAACGCTGGTGCCCTCATCGGTTTAGAACTGAGCTCCGACTTGCGAGAGCGTTACGGCCACCGGATTCGATATTGGAGCCAAGATGAAACCCGCATAGGACTGATGACGGTTCAGCGCCGCAAAATCACAGCCTCAGGGGTCAAGCCGCTTGGCCCGGTGCAGTGGCGGTTCCTCTATCGCTGGCTCTACGGAGTCATTGACCCCATCCAAGGAGAGCACTTCATGTTGGAGTTTTCGCACCTTGATGGGATTTGTTTTGAGAGATTTCTTCAGCGGCTCTCCCAGGCCTATCCCGATGAGTTACATGTGATTCAACTCGATAACGCTCCGGCCCATATCTCAGGCTCTATTGAGATTCCAGAGAATATTCGCTTACTTTTCCAGCCTCCTTACTCACCTGAACTTAATCCCATCGAACGAGTCTGGTTGGAGCTAAAGCGCTCCCTCGCTTGGAAGCACTTTGAGTCGCTCGAACAACTACAGAGCCACATCTCGCTGTGGGTTCAACAGCTTGAGCCACAAACAATCTGTTCCCTCACTCAATGGGATTGGCTGATTGACGCGCTATGTGTCGCTCAAATTTGAGGAATTGGTATAAGACTGGGGAAGCCGAGGATGCCTAAGCAACTGCTACCGAGGAGGAGGCTCAGGGTTCCGGCTTGATTGATATTCCAGTTCACAGGGACGCCCCATATTTTTTCACCACTTGCCTATGGTTGGGGGCAGGCTGAGCAAGAGTCAAAAGACGATGGGTCAATAGAATTGTTATTTGTGAACAATTTGGAGAAGTGCTGCAATTTTGCTGACTTTCTCCGGACAGGGTTAGGTGCTGATGTGGTTGGTGAAGGTGAGGCGGTTGCCGAAGGGGTCTTTGACGGAGAGGTCGCGGCTATTCCAGGGGGTGTCTTCGATGCCAGGGTTGGCATATTTGTAGGGCTTGGCTTGGAGCTGTTGGTGGAAGGCATCGATGTCGGAGGTTTGGATGCGTAGGGCTGCACCGGGGCTACAGTCGCCGTGGTGTTCGGTGAGGTGGAGAATGCAGTTGTCTTTGGAGATTTGTAGGTAGAGGGGCATGTTGGGAGCGAAGCGATGCTCCCAGTCGATTTTGAAGCCGAGGTAGTCGATGTAGAATTCTCTGGCTTTGGCTTCGTCGAAGATGCGGAGGATGGGGGTGGTGTGGCCAAAGTTCATAGTAGTTCGCTCTTAACTGAGCTACGCCTTCTTTTTGCGGGTGGTGCTTTTTTGGGTTGCTGTGGCTTTCTTGGTGCTTTTTCGAGTGGTGGATTTTCGAGTGCTAGTCTTGCGGGCTGCTTTGGGTTTTGGCGGTGGTTCAGTGGCCTTTTGAACGGTTTGGACAAGAATGGGAGGCGCACAGCCCGCATTAAACTTGGTGGCAGTGAGTGCGCCTGCTTCAGCAATTTCGGCAGCGGTGAGGTCTTGTTCGTACAAGATATCCATTGCGCCCAAGGCTAATGTGCCACCGGAGCCAATCGACCAGAATTTTGAATATTCAAACACCGAGCGGTATCGATTGATGCTAAAGATTCCGTAGGGGTTAACGATGAGAGCATAGGCCCAGGCTGAATCGACGGGTTGCTCTTGATCGCTGCCGACGTTAGTGACGAGATAGTAATGCTCTTTCAAGCGTTTTTGGTGAGAGAGGAGCCAGCTAAAGATATCTAGGCGGGAGGAGAGTTCGGCAGGTTCGGTTTTGACTAGCAGGTCTTCGAAAATTTGGTGGACGGCGGTGGAGCCGGAGAGGCCAAAGATGTTGTGTCCGTAGGTGATGAGTTT
>CALLPZ010000434.1 GCA_938015405.1 uncultured Pseudanabaenaceae cyanobacterium | reverse complement strand
ATTACTGGGCTTTACCATCCCCCCTGTCATATTCACGATGGCAAGCTAGCCCATGACGATAGTCAGTTTGAACGCCAGGGCAAGCTCAAAGCCAACAGCAAGCTTCAGAAGGCTGGGGCTGAGATCGCAGGCGCGGGTGGCTGGCACGATGCTGGAGATTATGGCAAGTATGTTGCTACAACAACGGTGACGATTAGCCGGTTGTTAAACCTCTATGAGCAGCAACCCCAGCGCTTTACGGATGGGCAATTGGCCATTCCAGAAAGTGGTAGCGGTCAGCCAGACTTGCTAGATGAGATGCAGGTGGGCCTGGATTGGCTGATGCGGATGCAGCGTGCGGATGGCGCTGTCTATCGAAAACTGTCTGGGGGAGGTTGGCCCCATAATAAAGGTCCTTTTGAGGATGATCAGACGCGCTATGTCTATGGGATTTCGACCCCAGAAACGGGCAAATTTGCAGCGACCTTGGCCCAGGCTGCCAGGATTTATCAGCCTGGCCAACCGAAGCTGGCCCAGCAGTATCGCGAGGCGGCTTTGCTTGCTTGGCGCTTCCTAGAGCAAGAGCCTGAGATGCGAGTTGATTGGCTGGAAGGGGACGATGCTGGCTCAGGCAAATATCTGTCCTCTGAGATAGATCGAGAGGCCGCTTTAAAGGTGGATGTGGACGATCGCCTCTGGGCTGCGGTGGAGCTCTACATCACCACTGGAGAAAGTCGATTTGGGACCTATCTAGAGCAGCACTTTGACCAAGTTAACTACGACCTCTTCGAGTGGAAGAACCCGACGAGTTTAGCCTTGGTGGATTACTTGCAGCAGGAGCGTCAGCCCGGTAGCGAGTCGCTACGTAAAAACATTCGGAGCCAGGTGATCAAGCGAGCCGATGGGCTGCTCAGGGCTGTGGATCGCCATGGGTATGATCTCGCCAACCAGCGGTTTATTTGGGGCTCCAATAAGATGACCGCAGAGGAGGGGATTACTCTGGCTCTGGCCTATCAGTTGACCGGGAAGGAAGCCTATCGTAATGGGGCGATCGCCCAGCTCGATTTCTTACTCGGTCGTAACCCCTTCAATCTGAGCTTTGTCTCTGGGGTGGGCGATCGCCCAGTGAAGCGAGTTAATCATTTGTTTGCTCGGGCGAAGAACCTGCATATCCCCGGTCTGCTGGTGGGCGGACCCAATGATGCTGCCCAAGATAATGTGGCCCCCAAGGGATTGGGGCTGCTGAGCTATGTGGATGATGAGACGTCCTATGCCACGAATGAGTATGCGATCGATTACAACGCATCGCTGATTGGCCTGATTGGAGCATTGACAGAGAGTAGTCAATATTGAGGAGGCTTGACTACTCTCCGGTCTCTTTCGGGCTGTCAGTCGGTCACAAAGAAAAGCCCCTCAAACAGGGAAATGAGGGGCACAGGCTCAACCCATCTAGGTTTCGCTGTGAGCCGAGGCTTCCCAATCCTATTGTTCAGAAGTTCCTAACTATTTAGGCGCATCCTGTCTTCGAATGAAGATGCTGCGCTTTTGGGATACCTGTTACTAATCTTAGCCATCAAGTGAAGCGAGAGCATTTTGCTCCGTTCTCTTATGTCACCATGGCCTCACGGAGGCGAATTTTGTGACATTTCCTACCCCTGAAGACTCTGCTGGAACGGTGCTTTATGCCCGTTCCTCCACCGATGAGACTGAGAGGTTGTTTGAAAATTCGGCTTAGTCTCAAACTTGGGACTACCCCCAGATGATTTAAGCTCAAGCTTGCGTAAATCAGCGGCTCTCATCAGGCTCGCTGCTACAGATATGGGCCTTTTCAAACCACCGCTTAGAGATGGCTTGAAAAGTTGAATGTGCGTCAAATGAGAGGCTCTCGCTGTGCGCGCCTAGATAAGCGGGGAGCTTCGGGGCAAGTTCTACACCATGACTTTTCCCAACAATCGCTCACAGCTCTTGAAGTGGAGCAATATCGCCCTGTTTTGCTTTGGTAAGAGCAGCAATGTCCTTTGGTCTACTGGAATCGTTGAGCTTCCATGATCGCCTCCGCCGTTTGCCGGATCGCATCTGCTGCTGCTTCTTCTAGTAAATCTTCATAGATTCGTTCCTGTAGCGATGGTGAAATGCTGGGAGGAATCACCTCCTGGGCTCTGCCTTCCATTTGTAAGCGCTCTACCAACTGACCATCACGGGTGTCGATCACAAAACTATTGATCTGTAGCACCACGTCCATTTCACCTGTATTTGTGGAATCTGGCTGGCCTGTCAGATAGGTTTCGATAGACATGGGGGCAGCTAAGGCATCACGCTGCAGTTCCTCCGAAATCCCCTTGCTATTGCCACCAAGGCCATCCAGCGGCACTGTCTCAGGCTTGAGCCTTCCAGACTTGCTGGGGTCTTGTGACAGTCCAATAATCTCTCCAGTTATCACCAAGTCGCCCCCTAATTGACGGCCAATCTCGATCGCCTCTGCCATATTGACCTCACCCCCCGCTGCCCAGCCCTTTGGACTGCTGTACACCACCGTAAACTTATCTGTTTCTATCAGTTGATTGACCAACATTTGGCTAATTCTACGCCGCTGGCTATCCCGCTCGCTACGGCTCAGGAACCGACTCTGTTCATCACTACCGCGCTCGTAGTTGAACTTGTCTGCAATCTTAAAGTCCAACATGATCAGCCTAGGCCGAGTCTGACTTTTGTTTTCCAGCTGGGGAATATTGGAGGCCACTTGGCTAATACTGCCCATGGCTTCGGCGACCGCTTTTTCTGTGGCTTGGTTGAGGATGGGGCGATAGCGATCGCGAGCGGCTCCATCTAAGCTGCCGGAAGTCCATTTGCCACTATGGATTTTGCTGACCTTGCCGCTCCCGACTGTGGTTTCTATAATCCGACCATCCCTTGTACTCACTAGGTAGGTGGAGAGCGAGACTCGCGCCGTTAATTGCGTTCCACTGGTGTCGAAGTCGCGGAATCGTCCACCGCTGCGGATTGATTGATCAACTGTAAACTTTTCCAATGTGCCGCCCAGCACTGCATCAGCTCCCACACGCCGCCCTAACTCAATTGCCTCCGCCATCGTCAGTGCCATGCTGGGGTCGGTGCCGAGTTGGTCTCTGCCAAGGACCGTGAACTGGCGATCCTTAGAGAGGGTATGCATCACCGCTCGGCTGACTCCGGCGATCGCTTCTAGCCCGCGATACAGGGGCTCCCCATCAGACTCTTGTAAATCTAGAGACTGGGCTGGTTTGAGGTCGAGGACCAAAACCTTTTTCTTGGCGGGGTTGGGGCTACTGCTACTGCTGGAACCTCTGTTGTAAGGTAATGCGCCAGGCAGCGGTGCAGCGAAAGTCGGAGCAGAGGTTAGCAATAGGCCCAAGCAGCCAAAACGAACTGCGAGGTGGGCGATAAACTGCAAGGTCATGGGGAATTGCTAGAAGTTGTATCAACAGCTAGCATTCGGGCAGATTGACTTAGGGGGCTGGCAAAGCAATATCTATAGGTAGGGTACCCGATGATCGGTGGATCCATTGCGTTTTGGGCCGACCTCTTGCAGCTTGGGACGGGGAGACTTTATCCCATGCCATGTTGGCGAAATGGACGCATTTCCAACAAACTCATGAAAATGGCTTGAAAAGCTTGAAATTCGTTGGCGACGGCTGGACGTTTCCAGCGATGGGGGCGAGTGTAAACGAAGCGAATCAGGGACAGCTCGTCAGCACGGCTAGGGTTGTCGAAGGCCACCATAATGCGATTACCTCGACTCTCTCGCTTCAGTCGTAGCTGCAATAGTAGGTCTTCGTTGGGGACGGAGAAGTACAGTTCATCACCGGGAAAAAACTGGATTCCTTCTGGTAAACGGATTGCGGCACCGGACTCGGAGATGTCGAGGAGTTCTGAGGGATAGCTGCGCTGACTTTGGTTGGGCTGGGCTGGGTTACCGATGTGGACGTAGCAGCGTTCGGCTCTTTGTACACGGGGGCTAGAACGGCGATCGCTCCCGGAGGCCATGCTGGCGATCACGCCTAAGCCCAGAATCAGTAAGTTGAATTGTGCCCACAACAGATTGATGATTTGTGACCCCATGGCGCCACTGCCAGGACGGACCTGGAGCACCGTCACCATGATGCTGAGTAGGTTGAAGAACAGCAGCACCAGCAGAGGCGACATGAGTTTGTAATCGGTCTTGACCTCCCCCGCTTCCTTCGGGGTTGTCTTGAACTTCACCCGTTTATTGGGGAATAGCGCCGTCTTAACCACCACGGGCAGCAGGTGGAAGCATTGCAAAATGTTGTAGGTAAAGGAAACCACAATGGTTCGACAGCCCGTCACCCAGGAGACGATGAACATGCCATAGATGTAAGTCGCCGCCCAGTAGGAAAGGATGTCGGGAATATTGGTATTGATGGCCCGCATGCCAAAAAACAGGTAGAGCACTGGAGCGACGTAGGCAAAGCTTTGAGTTGCCTGATCAACCCAGTACAGCACCCCAGACATGTGATTGATGCGTTGAATCAGGCTAAAGCCAGGGGTAAATAGTGGGCAGTAGCGGCTAAAGGCAGTCTTAAGCGTGCCCTCAGCCCAGCGGATTCGCTGTACCAGGTAAGCCCCCAAGTCATAGGGGGCAGCTCCCACGCTGAGCATTTCATTCAGGTACATCGTCTTGTAACCCTTGGCCTGGAGAGACATGCCGGTCACCCAGTCCTCAACGATGGTGTCTGTGGGAAAGCCTCCCAGCTCATCAATTGCACTGCGGCGAAACAGAATCGAGGTGCCTGTGCAGATGACGCTGTTGCTGCTATCCCGCCCTGCCTGAAGGATGCTGTAAAACACGGTTTGCTCATGGGGCAGAATGCGGCCGCCCAGGTTGAGCTCCGGAGGATCGGGATTGTAGAAATTTTGGGGCGTCACAATCATGGCTAGCTGAGGGTCGGTGAAGAAGCCCAGGGCTCGCTCGATGAAGTTGTTGAGGGGGACGAAATCGGCATCGAAGGTAATGATGATTTCGCCGCTGCTCTGCTTAAAGCCATGGTTGAGGTTGCCGGCTTTGGCATGGCTATGTTCTGTGCGGGCCAGGTAGCGTACCCCCAGTTCTGTCGCCAGGGTTTCCATCTCGGGACGCTCACCATCATCCAACAACCACACCGTTTTCTTGGGATAGCTCATGGCCATGGCCCCCACCATGGTGCGCTGGAGAACGCTAGCGGGTTCGTCGTAGGTGGGAATAAAAATATCGACACTGGGTTGGTACTGACCGCCGCAAATTAGGCTTGAAAGCTTGTCTGCCTTGGGGCTATGGTCCGTTTGATTAACGGTTTGGGAAATGATGATCAGGGTGTTGAGCACAGCGATGCATTCCATCACCACCAGCAACACACTCAGCGGTCCGCTATACCAATCCAACACCAGGGTCTCGGTAATGCGCCACCAGAGGTAGCGACCATTCATGGCAGCAGCACCCAAACTAAGGACTAGCTTGAGCCAGACGGGGGGACGGTTGGGGTAGATTGCCCGTGCCATGAGCCCCAGGGCCAACACCATAAGGAGTGGGGTTAAGGCGCTGGCCTTGGTGACGATTCCGCTTAGGTTTTGGCTCAGCAACACCACGTCGCAGATGACGAAGCTGCTGACGAGGGCGAGAAAAAAGAATTTCCAAGAACTGAAGCGCATGGTGGGTGGGTGGTAGATGACCTGACTGGGTCGATGCTGATGCTCTGACTCGGGAGCGATGCTTTCCTGACAGCTGGGCGGTTCAACCCAGGAATGGAATTGCAGATTAGACCTGATATCACCATCGGGACATGGCAGGCCATGTCCCTTCTAGAGGGGAATACCTTTGGGTCTAATTCAATCCGCCTGCTTAAGCGGTTTTACACAGCCGTCGCCGTTTCCAGGCTGCTGCCCCGGCAATAGCACCCATCAACGCCATTACACTGCTGGGCTCAGGCACTTTCTTAGGAGTTGCCAGCAGGCTGCGGCTTCTGCCCTTGATACTGCTGTCGGGGACGTCATAGGACCAGCTCAGGATTTCATTGCTTTGCCAAGCTGCACCTGTGCCCGAGGTGAATCCCAGTAGCGCATTATCTGCACCGACGATTCCGCCTAGATCCAAGTCCTCAACCTCCAACGCCAAAATGCTATTGAGGAAGATGCTCAGACGATTTTCTTCGTAGCGCACCGTGGCTTCATGGATATCGCCATTGGAGAGGTCGACAATGTTATCGGTGTATCCCAGGGAGTAGCGAGGATATTCACCGTAGCTACCGTCGGTCAGACCCTGAACACTAATGTGGTTGCTACTTTCTAAGCCGTAATCTTCATTCACTCCGTTGCCCCAAGTCGCGAAGTCCTGGCTGTTATCCCAGGTGTCGAATTCGATCGCAAGGGCATTGGCAATGCCGCTGTAGCCCTGACCGCCACCGGCATAGCCCACAGCATTCGAGGCTTGATTGCGAATGACGAAAGCAAAGCCGTCGCCGCCAGTTTGTCCGTTTTGGTCTACCACGCTGTTGCCGTAGTAGAGATCATCTGCCGCTCGCAGATCAGAGATTTGAAACGAAAAGGTTGTTTCAAAGCCGTCAGTGATGTCCTGACTTTCGTTGTGCCATGCTGCTGCGCGATGCCACTCTTGCTCCGCTTCGGTAAGGCGGAGAGTTGCCTCATCGGTCTTTACGTCACCGATGAGGTCGAGACTAGTGCCGTCGCTGAAGTTGTCGTAATAGAAGCTGGCAGCCTGAGCCCGGGGAGCGATCGCGAACAGCATCATGCTGCTGGCGATGCCCCCCAGGGCAGGCAAGACCCTGGTTGAAATGTTGTTGGGCTGAGTCATCTGGTTTGCTCGTAAGAAAACGTCGAACAGGCCAGAGGAAGAGAGAGAAGCTAGGGCTAAATCTTGCTGTCTTGTTGCAGGCTGGGGTGATGCAAGGTGGTGCTGGGGATGTCCACAGATATAGATTCAAGTCCATTGTCGAAAAATCCGAAATAAAATAGAAGTTCAATAGATAAAAACTGAATAAAGAGGATTTTAAGGTCTCAGTTGAAATGACTAAATAAAATAAAAAACTGCTAAATTCTCAGAATTAGATGTGATCTGTATCTCTTTCTTCGTCGATGCTTTGTCGATTGTGAGCCTCCGCTGTTCATTCTGCTGGATTGTCATTTCGCTATATATTCGATAAATTTACTTGAACGTAATATATCGTTTTTAGATTTTTTGAACGAATGGGTGTGGTTCTCGTCTGGAAGATATTTTATAAATCTAATTTTTTGAATCTAAGACAAATGTATGTGGCTTGTTTCTAAATGGATTTAATGTATTTTGTCTCGTGGAATATAGAAAGTCATAGATCTACCACTTCACTCAAATAGATCGTAGATCGCTTGATTACGCTCGATTTTGGTTTGGGGTGTGGCTGCGTTTGTGGAACCAACGCTGCTATGCAGATGCGGATGACCTAGGGAGATTGCTATCCGTAGCGTGAGCGCTGTGCTTAGGCATAAGGGGTAACCGTACGGAGTTGGTTACCGTGGCATCTCTCGCGGTTGACTGGGTTGATCGCGCTGTCTGCTGCAAAATCTTGGCTGAACACCGTAGGACTAACCAACTTCCCCAAGTTGCTGTTCCGTGGAATGCCCTGGACCGAATCCGTCGCATTACTCTTTTGTTCTGAGGATAGGTTGAGCAGATGTTGCGAGGCGATCGCAAGTCTCGCAGTTTTAAAATCGTTACACCCCCGCCCAAGACTTGCTTTGGGCTTAAAATTCCGCTTCACCTTTGGACAGATTCTCACGGTTATGCCAACGCCACCTGGTTTCCTGCAATGACCTTCGATTCCTCCCCCCGTGAGGGCTATCGTTTCGACCCTTTCCTCAGCCGCCTGCTGAATCGTATGTCCCCGACGATGGTGGATAGCTTTAGCGATGCGCAGCTAGAGGCCTTGCGATCAGCGATGGTGAACCCTGATCGCCATAAGCTAGACATTCGTCTGTCTATCCCCACGCCTTTCAAGCGTTTTTACCTTGTGTTTCTGGCAGGTCCTGAACGGCGCTCCAAGGCGCGTCGTATTAGCGATGGCTTTCGCCTCTGGACACCGGCAAATGCGATCTTTTTACTATTGCTGTTGACCAGCTTAATTGTCACGCTAGTGAATGGCCTGTACCTGGCTAGCTCCTTAACCCCTAAAGTGTCGGCGGATGAAATCCACCCCACTGCTCTACCCTGGATTGAGTCATCCGAAGAGTGCAATGGCCCTAAGCGTAAGTGGGAAGATGGCTTCTGCTTTGACTCGGAGCACAGCCCAGATTTCTAAAGAGGGGATTGAGTCAGAATCCTTCAACGAATTGTCTTGTTAATTGCAGTCTGCCAGGTACAGCGCCCCAGGAGTTTAATTCCGGGGCGCTGTTTTTTCTGAAGGGATTTGATGGAAGGAATCTGAGTGGAATACGCTTGTCGTTGACGAGTGGCTTTCAATCTGTGAGGCGTTGATCACTCGATGGAAACTTGCCCCTGGTGTCTTCAGTCCAGGCTCCAGAGCTGAGGAACGACTGACTGCTCAAACTATAAATCTGATAGGAGATTCTCTGCGCTTGGTCGTTGCGATCGCTCACTACTGCGCCCCAATTTCCACTTGGGCAATCTGCCCGACATTGCAGAAAGCGGCGGCACTGTTGTCGGAGGCGGTTAATTGTTCTGGCTCGTCCAGCTCAATGCGTAATTGAGCGACTTGCTTCTCCTCCAGATTGGGAGGATTGATGGCGCTGTCTTGGCCCAGGCTTTGTACGCCCGTTAGCCGCGATCGCACCGTGGCGACTTTCCCACTTAATTCCAGTTCGCCATTGTAGAGCTTGACCTTGGCGCTGCTGCCTAGGCGCACTCTCGGTAAGTCATCGACGCTGACGAAGGCATCGACCCACAGTTGTTCGCAGTTGAGTAATCGCACCATGGGTTGCCCCGTGGCGACCTGTTCCTCTGGACCCACAAGGGCTTCCCAAATGACGCCAGGAAAGGGAGGGGTGATCGGTTGGTCCTGGTGCTTTGGATCGATCTTGGCCTGCGATATGGCAGCCTCTCGGGCGGCGATGCGATCGCGGGTTTCATTGATTTGCCGTTGTACATCCTGAACGGCGAGTAGGTCTGGACTGACAACGGGATGGGGCGGCAGGAGCTGTAGGGCCTGTTGCTGAATGCTATTGAGCTCGATGCGTTTGTTTTCTACTTCAATGGTGGCTTGCTGCACCGCTTGTTGACTGATCGTCCAATCTCGGGAGACTTCCTCGGCCCGCTGCAAGGGAATGGCGCCCTGTTCGGCCAGGGGTAATAGGCGCTTGAAGTTGTCTTGGGCTAGGCCTGCTTCTTCTTGAGCGGTTTGTAGGCGTAGCTCTGCTTGGCGTACCCCCTGGGCGGCTAGCTGAATGGTGGCTTGGTACTGCAGCTGCTGAGAGCGGTAGTCGTGGTACTCCCGCGAGGGGGCAATGGCTACGCTACGCTGGTTGAGCTGCTGAATTAAATTATCGAGGCGCGATCGCTCAACTGCCATTTCATAGGTTGCATCTCTCAGCCAGGGATCGAGCTCAGGATTGATGATTTGAGCCAGGACTGTGGCCATCTCTATAGGTTGTCCTGACCGGAGATTCTCTGGCATCATCACCTGCCCATCAATGGGAGACGTTAGAGTCACAATGCGACCATTAATAAAGGCTTCACTCGCGACCACAGAATTGATACGAGTCATGGCAAGTCGCCCACCCCAAATGGCTAGGTTAAGGCCTGCAATAAAGAGTAAAACCCGTAGCAAAAATATGGAAACATCCTTCGCCTGGATTTTGCGAGGTCGGGGAATTGCTATTCCTCCGATGTCGTCACCTATTCCACTAATCTCCTGAGCGTTGGTCATCAAAGCTGACCTTTAAAAAGCAAGATGCTCTATTAGGTTGCCATAGAGAAATTTCTTTTACAGGTGGGCTTCTACGCAATTTGAAATGTTGGTTTTTGCTTTGCTTTGTAGGCCAAATAAATCTTGGCTTAGCAGCATCCACGGATCTGGCTAT
>CALLPZ010000433.1 GCA_938015405.1 uncultured Pseudanabaenaceae cyanobacterium | reverse complement strand
ACTGACTCGCATCGTCAACGCGATACTCCTTGAGGTGGCGCAGATTGCCTGCACCAGACTTAGCAAGGTGACCCTTTTGGGGTTTTGTGAGTAGCTTCTCGCGGATCTCACCGAACCCAACCTGCACAGCTTCATAGCCATCAGTGGATTTGGTTTTCACCTGAGTTACTTTGCAAGGCCCAGCCTGAATGACGGTGACAGGAATTGCCTTCCCGGCTTCGTCAAAGACTTGGGTCATGCCAATTTTGGTACCAAGAATACCGACAGACACGGCAGCTTTTCTCCAGATGAACAGGACATTGGAAGTGGAATGCAAGACGGCATCACGCCAAACATTCACGAGAAGAGGCAAGCAGCGCCACAGGGCAAAACTCCCCGGATATCACAAAAGTGATGGGGAGCTTTTAACTGCTCGTCTTTTCGCAACTCGAACTGAAGCTGGATAAAACCTGATTCAGCGGTCTCACTTCTAACCGCACTTGCCAGGACTTAGAACAAGGCTGTTCCTGAGAACAAGACCGTTCCAGTATCCTTTTGCACAAAGGCGAGGCAAGCTAGCTCATTACAGAGCAAACTCTTACGTTTCGGTGCAGATTCACCCTTACAAGCGAATCGATGCGTCCGGCTTACGCGGCGATTTCTAATGATACGGACCTTAATGCCGCTTGTCTAGCCTTGAGCTGATCTTTTTTTACAACTGTGGTAAGCCATTGCGGATGAAGCAATCAACAGCAAGGGGAAATCTCATCGAATCAGAACGCAAACCTCCTGAGAGCCTAGGTTTGGCAATGGTTTCAACGAGACTGAGCCGCTGGTGCAGCAGATACTCAATTCCCCCTTCTCTGCGGGTGGATGCTCGTAAGCAACGCCCATCTCCGCTATCACCCCAAATTTTTAAGTGAGAAGGAAGGTTATGGATGAGGATGAAATCTTAGGGCAGGACTGCCGTGGCCGATTAAGCTATTAATTAGCTTATTTATATACTGTGAACTCCGCTCACCTGCGCATTCATTATGGCAAGCCTTTCTTTCCCCGCTCTCCTCACAACTGGTAAGCCCTTCGTCAAGGCATTGGAGCAGAATGGAGCCTTAGCAGTTTATGCACCGCTAGAAGGCGGATTCGAAGGCCGCTATTTGCGGCGTTTGCGGGCCAAGGGTTACCGAGCGATCTCGATGACGGCGAGAGGATTGGGTGACTTAGATAGCTATCTCAATGGCGTCCATGGCGTAAGACCTCCTCATCTTGGCAAAAAGGATGTAGGTAATGAGGCTGCTGTGGGGCCAACCTATTTCGTGCCCCCCATGCTGAGCTGCCGTTTGGGCGAACTCAAGCCAACTGATCGAGGTGTTGTGCTCTGGCTGATTGAGGGCCAAGTGCTATCGAATCAAGAATTGACTTATCTCGTTAACCTGACGGCCAGAGAGCAGAAGCTGAAGGTCGTTGTAGAAATGGGTGGCGGTCGCTCCTTCCAGTACAAACCGCTGAGCACTGTGGTTTAGAGGATAAACACGACGTAAATTGCTCTTTGCGGCGGGGCGATCGCCTCGCCATTTAACAATTCCTACCCACCCTGCTATCCAATCCCTCGAACAGGGACGCTGGTTCAAGCTGATTTGCGGCGCGAGCTTTCAGCATCTGCCTACCGTGCGAGAACTCGCACTGGTCTATGGCTTGGCTGGGGCAGATTGCATCGATATGGCTGCAGATCCTGCTGTGATTGGTGCTGTAAAGGCGGGGTTGGATGCAGCGGAGAAGCATAGGCCCTTACCGCACAAGCCATTAATGATGGTGAGCCTCAACGATGCAGAGGACCCTCATTTCCGCAAAGCACAGTTTGACCCACGCCACTGCCCTGCAGATTGTCCTAGGCCCTGCGAAACTATTTGTCCCGCCCAGGCGATCGCTCTCCCACCAGATTTAAACAGCAGCAACATTGGCGTCATCGAAAGTCGCTGCTATGGCTGTGGGCGCTGTTGGCCGATTTGTCCAGTAGAAAATATTCGCTCCCAGAGCTATGTTTCTGCCCCTGCCGTGGCCATGGAAATGGCCATATCCGAAGGGGTCGAAGCTCTAGAAATCCATACCCAAGTTGGACATTTTGAAGACTTCCAACGCCTTTGGACTACCATTACACCTTGGCTCCCCTCACTCCAGCTCATTGCCATAAGCTGTCCGGGCCAGGATGGTCCCGATGGCGAGATCTTGGAACAATATCTGCCTCGCCTCGAAGCCCTGATGCAGCCTCGGCCAACCACGTTGATTTGGCAAACGGATGGCCGTCCCATGAGTGGAGACATAGGTGCGGGCACAACTCATGCCGCCATTCAGTTAGCCCAACGCGTTTTAGCGATGGAACTCCCCGGCCATGTGCAATTAGCCGGGGGCACAAACGGTTACACCGTCCCTAAGCTAGATGCGTTAGGGTTATTAAAGACCTTGGGAGCTGCGAATCAGGATTATCTATCCGTCTCCCCAACTGTTGCAGGTGTGGCCTATGGAAGCTACGGGCGATCGCTGCTCACCCCCATACTTGAGCAATTGAATTCCCTAGACAGCGTGGCTCCAGGACACTTGGAAGACAACCCGGCCCTACTTTCTGCCGCCCTCGCCCAGGCCCAGAGTTTGTTAGAGCCACTGAAGCAGCCTCTCTCTATCACTCGCTGATGGCCAGTGGAGTGTCTGGCGACACCTCAGCATCCGAACTAGAGGCGTCACAGTAGATTCGTAACATCATCAACCGCGTTTAATTCAAACGGACCAGCTACGAGATATCAGCCTTTTATTCTTCGAGCTTTAATAAACTCGCCACCGTATGGCCAACTACGATCCTCCTGTCTCTGATATTCAGGGAGAGACTGATTTTGTACCGGAGTCCCAAAGCAACATTAGTGCTGCGGACAGCTCTGACAACATGACAATGCGAGTCGATGAGTCACAAGTCATTGATGATCTCTCATCCTTATTCGAGATCCTGCCCGAGTCCATTCGCACCAAGCTGGAAAACCACCCTGAAAAAGCCAAGCTCGTCGAGATTATCCTTGACCTGGGACGGCGGCCAGAAGCAAGATTCCCTGGCAGAGCGGAATACCTCTCTGAGGCATTCATCACCCACGAAGATCTAAAGCATTGCGTGGATCGCGTGGGTATGTTCAGCGGTGATAACCGTGCAGGCATTGAACGCACCTTGCACCGCATCAGCGCCATGCGCAATCGCGCCGGGACTATCATCGGCCTCACCTGCCGAGTCGGTCGCGCCATCTTCGGCACCGTTGGCATGATTCGTGATCTGGTGGAAACAGGTCAATCCATCCTCATGCTGGGACGCCCTGGCGTGGGCAAGACGACCGCCCTGCGGGAGATTGCTCGGGTATTAGCCGATGATTTTGACAAGCGTGTCGTGATTATCGACACCTCTAATGAAATTGCAGGTGATGGGGATATCCCCCACGCAGCAATTGGCCGTGCCAGGCGCATGCAAGTTGCAAAGCCAGAGTTGCAACACCAAGTAATGATCGAGGCCGTGGAAAACCACATGCCCGAGGTCATTGTGATTGATGAAATTGGCACGGAGCTAGAAGCCCTAGCCTCTCGTACCATCGCTGAACGGGGCGTACAGCTCATTGGCACGGCCCATGGCAACCAGATTGAGAATCTGATCAAGAACCCGACATTATCTGATTTGGTAGGCGGCATTCAATCCGTCACCCTGGGCGATGACGAGGCCCGCCGTCGCAGCACCCAAAAAACCGTGCTGGAACGCAAGGCTCCACCGACCTTTGAAATCGCGGTGGAAATGATGGAACGCCAGCGTTGGGTCGTGCATGAATCTGTAGCTCAGACCGTAGACATGCTGCTGCGGGGCAAACAGCCCCAACCCCACGTGCGCAGCGTGGATAAAGACGGCAAGATCGAAATCTCCCACGAACGCCCCCTTCCAGAAACGATCCAGGCAAAAACCATGCCGGGCAGCCAGGAAACCAACTGGCGCAGCAGCGGAAGAATGCGGGCAGTCCCCCTCAAAGGGGGCCCTAGCTTAGGCGAGCCGCTCTCCAAAGCTGCAACGAAGATTCCAGGTCACAGCAACCTCATCAGCTTACCCAAGCCCAGCAAGCCATCCCGCCAGACGTTTTCGGAGATGCTGGATGATTCCTTTAACCGACTAGGTTTGGACCATGGTGCCAATGAGGGTGAATACGATGGCATCGAGGCCGCAGATTACGGCATCTATAGCAATGGTCCCCATGGTGAAGGTGTTCCTTTACATGTCTATCCCTATGCGGTGAGCCGTCATCAGATGGACCAGGTAATTCGCTCCATGCAGTTGCCCGTAACGATCACCAAGGATCTGGGCAACGCCGATGTGGTCCTAGCCCTGCGTAGCCACTTGAAGAATCATTCAAAGCTACGGGCCATGGCCAAGAACCATGAAGTCCCGATCCACACGATCAAGTCCAACACCATGCCCCAGATCGTCCGGGCATTGCAGCGACTGCTGAATATGGATGACCCCAGCAAGCCTGAAGAGATTGATCTCAATCTCTTCTCGGCCAAGGGGAGCAATGATGAGCTGGAGGCCCTGGAGGAAGCTCGTCTGGCAGTGGAGCAAATTGTGTTGGCCAAGGGGCAACCGGTGGAACTGCTGCCGCGATCGCCCAAGGTACGCAAGATGCAACATGAACTCGTAGAACATTACCGGCTCAAATCGGTGAGCTTCGGCAATGAACCCAACCGACGGCTGCGGATTTATCCCGCTTAGGCTCTAAAGCCAAGAAGAAGCTTTAGTGGGGGCGGCTACTGCGGGATGTCTCAGCAGTAGCCGACTCTCCGCTGAAGTTTCGAATAAACCTATCAGCAAAAAAATTACGCAAAAAGGTTGGCAAATTTTCCCCTGCTGAACTATCTTATTAGAGGTCCAGCAATGGGGTGTCGCCAAGCGGTAAGGCAGCGGGTTTTGGTCTCGCCATTCCTAGGTTCGATCCCTAGCACCCCAGTTGGTTTAAAAGCGAGCTTCGACTAAGTCGAAGCTCGCTTTTGTATTATCTGGTCTCAGCTT
>CALLPZ010000432.1 GCA_938015405.1 uncultured Pseudanabaenaceae cyanobacterium | reverse complement strand
CCTGCTTTCACAAGCATCTCGCTGCTTAAGCCAATCTCCGCTTACCACGCAATAGCTTCAAGCCAAAGCCCAATATGCCTGGCAGTATTTCAGGCGTTGAGTTCGGCGTCGCATCGCCTAAATCATCTAATGAGGTATGGGCAATCCAGTCATATTCTGCTGTGACAGGCTGGCTGTAGACAAAGTCTCCGGCAAAATTAACACCGGGTTCCACAGGCCACAGATTTGCAAAAATGTGACCTGGAAGATTGGGCAAGGCATTACCCACAACACGATGGACAAGACGGTCATTCACAAACCAGTCAATGCGATCGCGCCGCCATTCAAAGGCAAAGGTATTAAAGCTCTCTGCTGCATCAAAGCCTAAATCCAACAGAAATTCGTGGCCACCCTGGCCACGTTTCCAATAGTTGAACTGCACCTGAGTAGTGTCATGGCCCAGGAACTCAATGTCGATCTCATCATGATGGTCGGGATGGGACAGTTCTGCATTGCCAAAGGGATCTGAGTAGATAAACAGTGACGACACCAGACCGGCCCCCTTGGCAGGCTTCATCCGAGCTTCGATGCGGCCAAATTGAAATCGCTGGAGCGTTTTGTATTCGCCCGAGGCATAGGGCTGGCCGAGGCAATCCTCGCGATCGCAAATCTCCTGGTCCAGCGTCAGCCTCATCCGGCCATTGCCAATGCTCGCCTGCTCTGGCAGCCAAGTATTATCAAACGGAGCACCGTTCTTCCAGGGACCAGAAGCCTGCCAAGCCTTAGCATCATGGTCGGCATCAAAGTCATACCGCAGTGTTGCCGAGTTCACCACAGCCTTACTTCGCCTCCATCCAGTTCTCACCGGAGCTAATCTCCACCTTCAGCGGAATGCTGAGCTGCACTGCATTTTCCATCGTTGATTGAATCAGAGGCTCTAGCTCCTCCCATTCTTCTGGAGGCATTTCGAAGACCAATTCATCGTGGACCTGGAGGAGCAGCCGCCCCTGGAAGGGCTTTAGTTTTTCATGCAACTCCACCATGGCCTTTTTGATAATGTCTGCACTGGAGCCTTGAATAGGGGCATTGGCAGCAGCACGCAGGGTGGCGGCATCAAAGCCTCGGGTTTTGATGGTTTTTAAGTCAATGCTGGCGGGATCATGGCCGCGCAGCTGCTGGAGGTTACTCCCCTGAAAGTTAACGTAGCGGCGACGTCCCATCAAAGTGGTGACATAGCCCTGGGCGATCGCTTCTTGCTCCATGCGTTGCAAATAGCCAAAGACCTTGGGATAGCGATCGTGATAGCGATCCAAAAAGCCTTTAGCTTCGCCATAGGCCACACCGGTTTCCCTTGCCAGCCGGTGCGCCCCCATGCCATAGATCACGCCGAAGTTAATGATCTTGCCGATGCGGCGCTCTTCCTTGGAGATTTCATCGCCCTCATCCAAGTCCATCAGCAGCCGAGCCGTCAGCGCATGAATATCTTCGCCATTGGTGTAAGCATCAATCAGAATCTCCTCCTGGCTCAGGTGGGTGAGGATGCGCAGCTCTACCTGGGAGTAATCCGCAGCGGCGAGAATCCAACCTTCTTTGGGAATAAAGGCCTTACGAATCTGGCGGCTAAAGGCCGTGCGAATGGGGATATTTTGCAGGTTGGGGTTAGAGGAAGACAGGCGACCTGTGGCGGTGACGGCCTGGTTGAAGTCAGTATGGACGCGACCCGTTTCCTTACGAACAATCTTGGGCAGCTTATCAACGTAGGTAGACTTGAGCTTGGCTAGGGTGCGGTTTTCGATGATGCAGTCGATCACCGGGTGATCGCCCTGAAGCTTTTCCAAAACCGTGGCATTGGTGGAATAGCCAGTCTTCGTTTTACTGCTCTTTTTGACATCCAGCTCCAGCTTATCGAAGAGCAAAGTGGAGAGCTGCTTGGGCGAACCCAGGTTAAATTCCTCGCCGGCATACTCATAGGCCTTGGTCTCAATTTCCTTGAGGTCCGCCTCGAGTTGCTTCGAGAACTCCTTGAGATAGGGCACATCGATGCGGATGCCCTGATCCTCCATTTCCGCCAGAACAGGTTCGAGGGGTTGCTCCACATTGAGGAGCAGTACCTCAATATCTGGCAGCTCATTCAGGGCTTCTTGCAACTTGCCGACGAGGCAATAGGTTGCATAGACATCCATTCCACAATATTCAGCGACATTTTCTACGGATAGATCCGCGATCGTGCCACCTTTGGGGATGTCTAGCTGGTCATATTGCTGGGAGGAGAAGCCCAGGTAGCGCTGGGCAATGTTTTCCAGCTTGTGGCTATCGTCTGGATTAATCAGGTAACTAGCCAGCATCGTGTCGAAGACGACGCCCTGGAGGTCAATGCCCTGGTGCTTGAGGATGAGGCGATCGAACTTGGCATTTTGCAAGGCCTTGGGATATTTCTCACTCTCCAGAATGGGCCGCAGGGCATCTAAAGTAGGCAGCAGCTCCAGGTTGACACTGCCGAGTATGATGTGACCGAGGGGAATATAAGCGGCATCGCCAGGGGCATTACTCCAGCAGCAGCCAATTCCTACCAGCTGGGCATCGCGAGGGTCCAGGGCTGTGGTTTCTGTATCCCAAGCGACGGGATTATTGGGGTCGGTCAAGCCTTCCAGCTTTTTGACCAGGGCGGCAAGCTTATCAGTTGTGTCTACCACCTGAGGTTTAAGAGACACCTCAGTTCGCTTGGCCATGGCAACTTCAGTTTCCTCAGGGGAGAAGAAATCTGTTTCGGGATCTATCCACTCCGATTTCTGCTTTTTCACTTTGGGCTGCATGGGCTTGACCCCGGGGATAGGGTCACCGCCAAAGATCTCTTGGAGCTTCTGGAGCTGCTTGCCCAGGAATTGCAGTTCCAGTTTTTCAATGTGGGGCAGGATGCGATCGCCATCCAGCCCTTTCAATTCACAAGCGCCTTCAAACTCCTTCTCAATCTCAACATCCAGCGGAATCGTCGCCAGCCAGCGGGAATGGAAAGCATTCTCACGATCGGCAATCAGCTTTTTCTTCACCGCCGGTTTAATATCCTCAGAGTCTTCATCCACCGCCGCGTAGATTTCTTCCAGGGTGGGGAACTGCTTCAGCAAGGTGAGCGCCGTCTTATTGCCCACGCCCTTCACGCCAGGAATATTGTCTGAGGCATCACCGCAGAGGGCCTTGTAATCGATCACCTGCTCCGGCGGAATGCCCAGCTTGTCCTCAACATCAGCGAACTTATATTCCTTGACGTTGCTGCTGCCCCGAGAGCCCCGGCCATAGCTGGTACTCATATAGAGAATGCTGATGCCGCGATCGTCATCAACGAGCTGGAAAAGGTCGCGATCACCCGACAGGATCTTGACCCGATAGCCCGCTGCCACTCCCTTCTGGGCTAGCGTACCCAGCACATCATCTGCCTCATAGCCCGGCTGCACAAAAATCGGCAGATCCATGGCCCCCAGCAATTCCGTCAGGTTATCCACATCGGGGCGGAAATCGTCGGGCGGGTCAGAGCGATTGGCCTTATAGGTGGGGTCGTCTTTGTGGCGAAAACTAGGACCACCGAGGTCAAAGGCCAGTGCTAAGGCCTTGGGCTGCTCAAAGACCATGGTATCCAGCAGGGACTTGGTAAAGCCGAAGGCCACGCTAGTGGGGATACCAGTGGAGGTGCGCAAACCGCCATCGCGACTATTAGCAAAGGCGTAGTAGGAGCGAAAGGCCAGGGAATGGCCATCTACTAATAGAAGGACAGGGGCGTCAGCGGATACGGCCATGGAAAATTAGCGGGGGCTTCGGGGCAAGGGTCAGGCTTCCAGTTTCGCATTAATTAAAGGCGGGCGATCGCTCCCATCCTCTCGCATCAAATCCCACATGGCGTTCCAAGCAATCTCCGCCCTAAGGCTCCCCA